>JAHKAT010000043.1 GCA_018825925.1 Bacteroidota bacterium
AAACGGGTAATGTCTCCTTCATGCTTTCGCTTAATCTGAAGCAACAAACATTCACGTAAATCTCTTGCTCCCACGCCTGCAGGATCTAATTCTTGTATTAATTGCAAAATGTGCTCTACTTCCTTTTCGTCAGACTGGATGTTCATAGAGAACGCTAAATCGTCTACCAAGGCTTCTGTTTCACGATTCAAATAACCTGATTCATCTAGATTTCCAATGATGATGTCTGCAATTAAAAATTCTTGATCGCTCAAGTCCAGTAAATGCAACTGCTCGGTCATTCGCTCCTGAAATGATTGACCGGATGACAAAGGAATTACCTTTTCTTCATCGTCCTTGCTTTTATTGGAAACATTGGTTTTGTAATCTGGTGAATCGTCATCCAAGTAATCAGATATATCGAAATCATTGTCATTCTCAGAGTCAGAATATTCATCTTCTCCTTCGTAATCGTCACTGTCTATATCTTCTTCTTCCTTTCCTTCTTCAAGTGCTGGATTCTCTTCAATTTCTTGCTTGATACGCTGTTCAAGTTCCATTGTAGGCACTTGTAGCAGTTTCATCAACTGTATTTGTTGAGGAGACAAGCGTTGCTCTAGTTTGTGCGCTAAATGTTGTTTAAGTGCCATATTGAAGTTGTCCTAGTAAGGGAAGTTAACTATTTTTTTTGAATTAAAATTCGGCGTTTTGCGGTGTTCTTGGAAATGGAATCACGTCGCGGATATTGGTCATTCCGGTTACAAACATGATCATGCGTTCAAATCCTAAACCAAATCCTGCATGAGGAACCGTTCCAAATTTTCGTGTGTCCAAATACCACCACAATTCTTTTTCGTCAATATCAAAATCTTTGCACTTGGCTTTCAACACCTCCATGCGTTCTTCACGCTGCGAACCGCCCACTATTTCGCCTATGCCTGGGAACAAAACATCCATGGCCGCTACGGTTTTTTGATCGTCGTTTTGACGCATGTAAAATGCCTTGATTTCTTTAGGATAATCGGATAAAATTACAGGACATTTAAATTCTTTTTCGACCAAATAACGCTCGTGCTCACTTTGTAGGTCGATTCCCCATTTCACGTCGTATTTGAATTTCTTCTTTTTGTAATGGGATGAATTCAACAACACTTCAATGGCTTCGGTATAGGTCAATCGTTTGAAATCGTTGTTGATGACAAATTTTAAGCGATCGATTAAGGCCAATTCGTTGCGCTCGTTTTGTGGTTTTTGCTGTTGTTCGGTGGCGTCTCTGTCGTTCAAAAATTGAAGATCATCGGCGCAATTGTCTAGAACGTATTGACAGATGTATTTCAAGAAATCTTCTGTCAAATTCATATTCTCCGTCAGGTCGTTGAACGCAACCTCTGGTTCGATCATCCAAAACTCAGCCAAATGGCGCGAGGTGTTTGAATTTTCTGCTCTAAAAGTTGGTCCGAAGGTATATACCTGACCCAAAGCGGTTGCCGCCAATTCGGCTTCTAGCTGTCCGCTTACGGTTAAGTTAACCGACTTTCCGAAAAAATCTTCTTTATAATTCACTGTTCCATCCTCATTCAAAGGCGGATTGAGGGCGTCTAAATTGGTTACACGAAACATTTCTCCAGCACCTTCAGCATCCGAGCCAGTGATAATTGGAGTGTGTAGGTAGAAAAAACCTTGGTCGTTGAAATATTTGTGAATGGCAAAAGCAACAGCGTGACGAATTCTAAAAACAGCGCTAAAGGTATTGGTTCTAAAACGCAAATGGGCCTGCTCGCGCAAAAACTCCAGACTGTGTTTTTTGGGTTGCATCACCGTTTTTTGAACATCCTCTGGGTGCGCGGCTCCCAACACTTCTAATGTGTCTACTTTCACCTCAATGGCTTGTCCGGCGCCTTGCGATTCTACCAAAATACCAGCTATACTCAAAGCAGCGCCAGTGGTTACCTTGCGCAAAAGTTCTTCGTCAAAACTTTCAAAATCAACCACGGCTTGTATATTCTTAATGGTTGAACCGTCGTTTAACTGAATAAATCGATTGCTACGAAATGCGCGTACCCAACCTTTCACCACTATTTTTTCACCTACTTTACCGCTGTTTAGCAAGTCAACTATTTTAGTTCTTTTCGTATTCATTACCCGACCGTTACTTATTAATTGTTAGAAGCGACAAAAATAGTATGTTTCACCTATTTAAGTGACAAGCGATGCTAGTTTTTGCAAGAACTTCTGAAAGTACACAAACCTAGGTTTACCCAATATTAATTCGAGTCGTTTTTTTATTCTTTAATTTTCAAGGCCGTTAAATTATGTTCTGATTCTAATTCTAGTCCCTTTCAAAACAAGTGGGGCCCAGATGATGAAATGAGCGATATTTTAGTTGTATCAATTTCGCCTCGGAAATTGCAGGGCGAGATCCGAAGACATATGCGGGTACCTTGAGGAAGCCGCAGCTTGTGGTAGCGCAGCGAGCAAGCGTAGGATCGCCGATAAGGTCGCTTATGACGAGGAAATCAACTGGAAGTTT
>JAHKAT010000044.1 GCA_018825925.1 Bacteroidota bacterium
ATCATAGCCAAAATTCTCGCCTATTCTATAGTATTCAATAATTGCCAAAAGTGTATTGGCTTGAATATTTCTCGACGCCCCATTTGATAAATTCCAACGATTATGGAGCGTTTTAAAATTTCTCTCGACGCCCTCTTTGTCCAAAAAGCTCCCATAGAAAAATCGCATAAGACGTTCCTTTGATCCCCACAGAAAAAGTAGGTTGTTTTCGTTAACCGCTTGATCATGTAAGCGTAAATATTCTTCAAAAGCTGATTTTAACTTCCCTTCTTTTTCCCATTGAACCACCTTTGATTCGTCAATTATAGGATATCGCAATTGTGTATCAGTAGCCACTAAATCTTGCCCGAATACCTGGGAAAAACACACTAGGATAAAAGTTAAAAATGCTTGTTTCATTTTTTTCGTTTTAGATGAAAGCGCAAAGCGATAACGTAGGGAATTCCTATTAAAACACAGATAGCCAAAAGTATGCCAGTTGGCAATAAGTGGAAGGACTTAACATTTTCAAGCTCTGCAGGATCGTATCCTAGGCCAATAAAATACGACAAACTCAAAGGAGCATTTATGGTTTGTTCCTGAATCCCGTTCTTTAAAATGATGGCACCATCAAACAAATTAATTGGCAAACAGAAGAGTATCAGGGCTAAAAAAGCAAAACAAATAAAGAAAATCTTAAACGGGAAAGTACGCATATATGACAGTTTACATGCTCGAAGTTACATATAATTCAACAGTTAACCATTGCAGAAAAGTGAAGAAAATAGAGGCTTGAATTTTGTCGTTCTCTCAGTGAACTAAAAAACAATTTTATATGGAAATCAAAAAAAATGAATCGAAAAATCTTGAGAAAAAAAGAAGCTTATTTTTTCAAGTCGGCCTATTTATGATCGGCAGTTTAACGCTTGCTGCTTTTACTTACAGCACACCAACTATTTTGAGCAAAGAAGGGCGTAAAGTGGAGCGCATTCCTATCGCCCTTGATTATTCGGAAGAGGAGAAGAAGACAGAAACTGAAGTTTTTCAGGACAATGCAAGCACTTCATCCACTGTTGACAGCGAGCAAATGGCAAGTGAAGATATCATTGAAGGTAGCAATGAAGCCACCTCTGTAAATAGTCAAGCAGATGTTAATTTGGGGAATTTATTAAGCGGTCACGATCTTTCTATGGGCACTGATAGGATCATCATTGACTTAGAGGACGCTATCGATCTTTTTCCAATGAAAGACGCCCAATATCCCGGTGGCTATGCTGCTATGCAGAAATTTATTGCTTTGAATTTAGATTATCCTCAAGAAGCGATTGAATTGAAGCAAACTGGTTTAGTGAATGTCTCTTTTGTGGTGGAAAAGGATGGTAGTATCTCGAATGTTTCGATAGTTCGAGGAAGTCATGAATTATTGAATCGAGAAGCAAAACGTTTGATTCGCAATTTTCCGAAATGGATACCTGCCGAGAGTAAATATGAAAAAGTGAGAACAGCTATTCATTTACCGATTCGGTTTGAGGTGATGCCATAGGATGCTTAGGATTTCAACAATTGAAAACATTTAAGTAATGATAATCAATCTTTTAACTGTGTTGTAACCGTTATAAACGGCTATGAAAATTCAATATTAAAAAATATTGGCAGGAAAAAAAATAACATTTCACCTACTTCTCAATTCATAACCTGCTGATTTTTAGTGATAAAAACGTTTCATAACGGTTAAATCACTTAAAATAATTCAAAAAGAAAGTCGCGGTTGTAGCCACGACTTTCTTTTTATCTATTTCTTACACTTATCTAATCCAACGAACCAATCATTTTTGAAGGATCAACAATTTCATCATACTCTTCGCTCGTAACATGTCCCAAACCTACTGATGCTTCTTTCAAGGTGGTACCGTTTTTATGAGCGTACTTTGCGATTTCGGCTGCTTTGTAATAACCAATTTTGGTGTTCAAGGCCGTTACCAACATCAACGAATTCTCCAAGTGTTTTTTCACAACTGGCAAATTTGCTTCAATTCCTGCGGCGCATTTCTCTGTAAACGAAACGCAAGCATCTCCTATCAAGCGAGCGCTTTGTAATACGTTTGCTGCAATCACTGGTTTAAAGACATTCAACTCGAAGTGACCGTTAGACCCGGCGATGGAAACCGTTACGTCGTTACCCATTACCTGAGCACAAACCATGGTAAGTGCCTCCGGTTGTGTTGGATTTACTTTTCCTGGCATAATAGAAGAGCCTGGTTCATTGTCAGGAATTATAATTTCACCAATTCCACATCGCGGACCAGAAGATAAAAGTCGAACATCATTTCCAATCTTCATCAACGATACTGCCGCTCTTTTCAGAGCTCCAGACAATTCCACCATCGCGTCGTGTGCAGCCAAAGCTTCGAATTTATTTGGTGCAGTTACAAAAGGTAAACCTGTAAACTCTGCAATTTTCTTTGCAACCAATACATCGTAACCTTTCGGGGTGTTTAAACCTGTTCCTACAGCAGTTCCTCCTAAAGCCAATTCAGTAACTGGAACCAAAGCGTTTTCCAAGCAACGCAAAGAATGATTCAATTGCGCCACATAACCACTAAATTCTTGTCCCAAGGTCAAAGGTGTTGCATCCATCATGTGCGTACGACCTGTTTTTACGATATCTTTAAAGGCCTCCACTTTCTTTTGCAAAGCATCTCGGAGAGTCACAATTCCCGGAATCGTTACGTCTGTCGCCATTTTATACGCCGCAATATGCATTGCAGTTGGGTAAGTATCGTTGGAAGATTGCGATTTATTCACATCGTCATTCGGATTCAATACTTTTTCAGAATCGTTCAAATTTCCACCATTCAAAACGTGAGCACGATTTGCAATTACTTCGTTACAGTTCATGTTGGATTGTGTTCCAGACCCTGTTTGCCAAATAACCAATGGAAATTCTGCATCGTGCATTCCTGTTAAAATCTCATCACAAACGCGAGAAATCAAATCTCTTTTTTCCGCTGAAAGGACACCTAATTCACAATTGGCGTGCGCTGCAGCTTTTTTCAAATAGGCAAAAGCGTGCACGATTTCTTTAGGCATAGAGCCTTCTGGACCTATTTTAAAATTATTTCTAGATCGCTCAGTTTGAGCTCCCCAATATTTATTGGCGGGAACATTTACCTCGCCCATCGTATCTTTTTCTATTCTAAACTCCATTTGGTATTGCTTGTTTGAATTATTTATTAATTTTACAACCGTAATTGGAGCACAAATTTAATACAACCAAATGAGTTTTTTAGGATTAGCATTGTTTCTTTTGATTGGTGGAATGGCATTTTGGATGCTTGTTTTTTTAATGGGATTCATTTTACCCTTCTGGATCACTCTTGGAGTTTTCCAACAGTTACAACCAAAAAAGATTTTTGAAGACGACGAAGCTGCTGAATAGTAAGCTCTGTTTGTCAATCATATTAATGCACTCTCAATGAAAGTTGAGGGTGTTTTTTTTGTTGTATGACTTGAACACTCAAGATCGAAGACTTTTTTAATTCAGAATAAGAGATTTGTATTATGACCTACCGGCTTTGGTAGACTGGAGATGTTTTTTTTCAGAATGAGGGGAGAATTTAATTGCTCACTTTTTTCTGATTTTGAGTCAGGGTCAGGGTCGGTATCAATGTGAAAGTCTATCTGTAACCAACCCTTCCTCCTTCGTTATGATCCAAAGTAAATAAATGAGAACAATTTATGCTAT
Organism: Bacteroidota bacterium; assembly: GCA_018825925.1. GTDB lineage: Bacteria > Bacteroidota > Bacteroidia > Flavobacteriales_D > Crocinitomicaceae > UBA2040. The sequence goes on from JAHKAT010000044.1 coordinate 3,725, forward strand.
TGCCTCTTTAGGCATAATCTACGGTCTATTCAGCCTACAAAATCCCACTAAAAAGAAACCAAAACTAGCCAAATTTTTCGCTGAGAATTACGCATATATTCCTTCGGGAAACGTTTTGCTAGATGGTGAAACGGTCCATGTCGATTCCTTCTATTTATTCAAAACAGAATGTTCCAACTTCAATTATTTAGAATTTCTAACAGACCTTAAAAAACTAGGAAGTCAAAAAGAATACAACTTGCATTATCCTGACACAAACAATTGGAACTCTTTTTCATTTTCTCCCTACGCCAAACATTATTTTACACATCCAGCCTATCGTGATTTTCCTGTTGTAAACGTGAACAAAGAAAGTGCAGAAGCTTACTGTGTTTGGCTAGGACAAAAACTCAGCCAAGGTCAACCCGATTTTATATTTGAGGCACGACTGCCAACGAGAGTAGAATGGGTGCGAGCTGCCAAGAAAGATTCACAGTTTAGCTACTCTTGGAACACGAATCAATTGCAAAACGAAAAGGGACAAATGAAGGCGAATTGCATCCACGTTAAGCCTGAAAATTTATCGAAAAACATCGAAACCGGAAACATAGAAATTAAGAAAACAATCTCACCCTCAGTATCAATTGGAGATGTAGACATTATGGCTCCAGTAAAAGCATACTGGCCTGGCAACTTTAGTTTGTACAACATGAACGGAAACGCTGCAGAAATGACACAAGATGGTTATGTCTGTGGGGGTAGCTGGCGGCAATTTGGTTACGACATTCGAAACGACTCTTATGAAAAATACAGTAAAAGCAATATTAATATCGGTTTTCGACCTTTGCTTCGTGTAAGAAGAAAAGAATAGCTTAGGCTTGAGCAGGCCATACTTGAAAAACAGAAAACAATCATGTCAGAGTCAAAGGTCAATGATCAATAGTCAATGGTCAATGGTCAATGGTCAATGGTCAATGTCAGAATCTAAGCCAAATATCCAAGTACATCCTGAGAAGTTAGTGCCTATTGCTTTGAGAAGTCCTTTTACAGAAATCCCTTCTCTTCCAAAATACTTGCCATATCTTGTTGAATTTTTTGGGCTTCATGCGCTGCTTTTTCGGCGAAATCTAATCCTTGGGATGCATAGATGATTCCGCGTGATGAATTTACTAGCAAACCGCAATCTTTGTTCCAGCCATACTTCGCAACGTCCTCTAAAGAGCCGCCTTGAGCGCCAACGCCTGGTACCAAAAAGAAATGATCGGGCACCAATTTTCTTACTTCTCCAATGCCTTCTGCTCTGGTAGCTCCCACAACATACATTAAGTTGTCACTTGTTCCCCACAAACTCGACTTCTTCAAAACTTTTTCAAACAATCTTTCACCATTTCGGTCCTCTGTCATTTGAAAGTCAAGCGCGCCTTTGTTGGAGGTTAAGGCCAATAAAATCACCCATTTGTTTTTAAAATCCAAGAAAGGCGTTACACTGTCTTCCCCCATATAAGGCGCAACCGTAACGGAGTCAAAATTCAAGTATTCGTAGAATGTTTTGGCATAATACAACGAAGTATTACCGATGTCGCCACGCTTAGCATCTGCAATGGTGAAGCAGTTTTTAGGGATATAATCTATCGTTTTACGCAGAGATTCCCATCCTTTTGGTCCGTAGCATTCATAAAATGCAATGTTCGGCTTATAGGCAACGCAAAAATCTTTGGTGGCATCAATGATTGCCTTATTAAAGGCAAACAATGGGTCTTCCATTTCTAGGAAATGCGCAGGAATTTTGGTCATATCCGTATCGAGGCCAACACATAAAAAGGACTTCTTACTCTTGATTTGTGCTACTAATTCTTGTTTCGTCATTTTATACTAATTTCTTTCTCTTTTGGGAATTGTGTAGTTGAAGAACAATACCATCCGATAAACCAATTTTGGGAACGTAAATTTGGCGAGATTTTAACTCGCGCATTATGAATACATAAATCTCCATTGCCGGTACTAATACATCCGCCCTATCTGGTTTCAGCTGAAATTTTTCTACACGTTGTGATACGGTCAGTGGTTCAAGAGCATCGCGTAATTCTTCTAATTTTTTTAAGGAAACCGGTTCCAAATGTTGGCCACCCACTAGCTTGTGTGCCTTATTGATATTTCCTCCTGTTCCGTAAACACGATGTTGAGATGATAAAGCCACATTTTCCTTCAGCCAAACTGACATTTCTTTCCAGATTTCTGGTCGTACTTTGCCTTTCACCATTCTTAATGTACCAATTTCAAAGGATTTAGAGGCTACTCGTTCCCCTTCTTCAAAAACGCTGACTTCAGTGCTACCACCCCCCACATCAATAACTACAAAAGGTATGGTTTTATCGAGCTGAAATAAAGAAAAGGTGCTGAAAATCAATTCAGCTTCTTGGTCTCCAGAAATAACCTCGATGGTAACTCCAGTTTCTTGCTCTATTTGTTCTTTTATTTTTAGGCCGTTTGTTGCCTCTCGCATGGCCGAAGTAGCACAAGCACGAAGCTCTTTTACATCAAATATTTCGGCAACTAAACGAAAAGCCTGAATGGTTTTGATAAAGTTCTCTGCTTTCTTCTTTGAGATTTTTCCATTTTCAAAAACATCTTCACCCAAACGAAGTGGTATACGGGTATAGGAAACTTTTTTAATGAAGGTATGACCGTTTTCTCGTGTCAATTCACCCACCAAGAGGCGGGCCGCATTTGTTCCTATATCTATCGCTCCGTATTTCAATCCAATAAAATCTGTTATTCGATAAAGTTAAGAATTGTGCCGATAACTGAAGGTTGAACTATTTTTTTCGGAAGAATATTTTAATTGGAACGCCTTTGAAATTGAATTTCTCTCGCATTCTGTTCTCAATATACCTTCTGTAACTATCTGGAACATACTGTGGTAAATTGCAGAAGAAGGCAAATGCCGGTGCGTGCGTTGGCAATTGGGTTACATATTTTATTTTAATATATTTTCCCTTGATTGCAGGTGGTGGATTGGAATCAAAAATTTCCTGCATGACATCATTCAGTTCTGAAGTTGGAATTTTCTTAGTTCTATTATAAAAAACTTCCATTGTTTCCTCCAGGGCTTTGTGGATTCGCTGTTTCGTAAGAGTTGAGGTAAATAAAATCGGAACATCGTTGAACGGTGCTAAATCTTCTCGTACCTTTTCCTCATAAGCCAACATGGTTTTGTGATCTTTTTCTATCAAATCCCATTTGTTCACCAAAACAACCACCCCTTTTGAGTTCTTCTCTATCATGTAGAAAATTTGCAAATCTTGCTTCTGCACTCCTTCTTCAGCGTCGATCATGAAAATACACACATCTGAATTTTCAATTGCATTAATCGAACGAATCACCGAGTAATACTCCAAATCTTCATGCACCTTCGCTTTTTTACGAATCCCTGCTGTATCTACCAAGACAAAATCAAACCCAAATGAATTAAATCGAGTGTTTACGATGTCTCGTGTAGTACCAGAAATGGGTGTAACGATATTTTGTTCTTTACCTGTCAGTGCATTTACCAATGAAGATTTCCCCACATTTGGCTTACCAACAATAGTGATTTTTGGTAAATAATCTTCTTCTCTGCTAGACTCGTCTGACTTGTCAAAGTTTTTTACGATTTCATCCAGTAAATCACCCGTTCCTCCACCATTGGTTGCCGAAACATCATAAACGTCTCCTAAACCAAACTGGTAAAATTCAGACGACAAACCATAACGTTCTGTATTGTCTACTTTATTGGCAACAATGAATACCTTTTTCTTTGATTTTCGGAGTATTTGGGCCACTACCTCGTCTAAATCAACGATGCCCGACATTACGTCTACCACAAAAATAATCACCTTTGCCTCATCGATGGCTATTTCTACTTGCTTGCGAATTTCTTCTTCAAAAATATCGTCAGAACCTTTCACGTAACCGCCGGTGTCGATAACAGAGAAAT
>JAHKAT010000045.1 GCA_018825925.1 Bacteroidota bacterium
CTCATTGACGGGCGCCTCTACTTTTAATTGGTATGACCAACCCAATGGTGGCGCTATTTTGTTTAGCGGTAAAAATTATTCTGTTAATCCAACGATTACTTCCACTTATTTCCTTGAAACATACAGTGGTGCAGGATGTCCGAGTTTGCGCACCCCGGTTATTGTGACAGTTCTTCCGAATTTAGATGTGCCTTATGCTGTTCCAAATCCTCCTACTGCTTGTCCTGGACAATCGGTGGCATTAACAGGGAATTCTACCAATGGTTCAACTATTTTCAATTGGTACAATGTTGCAACAGGTGGAACTCCGTTGTTTTCAGGTCAAGTGTACAATGTTACCCCTTCAGCCACTACGGTTTACTATCTAGAAACCGAGAATGCCACAGGATGTAAAAGTATTCGCACGCCTGTAACGGTTACGATTCTTCCAAACATTGATGTTCCGGTTGGTACAGCAAACCCCGCCACTGTTTGTCCGAATCAACCCGTAGTTCTTACTGGAACTTCGGCTACTGGCAATACGATTTTCAACTGGTACGACGCTCCCAATGGCAACTTACTGCACATTGGAGCTACCTTTAACACGACAGTAGCAGCGACCACCACTTTCTTTTTAACAACAAAAAATTCAACGGGTTGTGAAAGTTTACCAACACCAGTTCTTGTTACCGTTTTGCCTAATTTGGATGTACCTGTTGGAACGACCAATCCGCTAACTCCTTGTCCGGGAGAAACAGTAACCGCCACAGGGACTTCCCCTACAGGAAATACAATTTTCAAGTGGTACAATGACCCTACAGCAGGTAGTTTATTGCATACAGGAATGAACTATACATTTACTGCCACAATAGGTACTGTATTGTATTTGGAAACAGAAAATGCTACAGGATGTAAAAGCCTCCGTATTCCAGTAATAGTAGCAGTAGTTCCGAATTTAGACCTTCCAGTTGCTACGGCAACACCCGTTACTGTTTGTCCTGGCGAATCCGTGACTTTTTCGGCTACCAGTGCATCGGGAGCGCCAAATTTCACTTGGTTTGACTCTATAATTGCTGGAAATCAATTGGCTACAGGTGCAACATATACCACGACTTTGAATGCTACGAAAGTACTTTATGTGCAATCAGAATCTGCGAATGGTTGTTCGAGTATTCGCACTCCCGTTACTGCCATTGTAGTGCCTAACTTGGATGTTCCTGTTGGAGTTTCAAATCCACTTGCCGTTTGTTCTGGCGAAACCGTGGTATTGACAGGCACCAGTTTAAACGGTTCACCAATATTCAACTGGTATTCAGACCTTGCGGGCACCAATTTAATTGGTACGGGTTCTACATTAAACTACGTAGCAACCACCTCATTATCGGTTTTTTTACAAACAGAAAGTGGAAATGGTTGTAAGAGTATTTTGACCCCAGTGGCTATCGTTGTGGTGCCTAATATCGATGTTCCTATTGGCACACCAGACCCTTTGACCCTTTGTGCTGGTGACCAAGTTACTTTAACAGCAACATCGATCAATGGATCAACCATTTTTCATTGGTATGACACCTTGATTGGAGGCACCGCCTTGTTTACTGGAAATCCATTTGTTACGATTGCCTCAGGAACTTCTATTTATTATTTAGAATCGGAGAATTCAACGGGTTGTAAATCTTTAAGAACACCAGTGGTTGTGGTTGCTTTGCCCAATCTGGATATACCGCTTGGAACCGTTTCGCCTGCTATAAGTTGCCCTGGCGACCTTGTTTCTTTGGAAGCAACGAGTGTAACTGGTTCTACTACTTTCAATTGGTACGACACATTGATTGGTGGAACACCTTTGTTTAGTGGAAGTCAAGTCTATTATACCGCAGATTCTACAAGAGTCTTCTTTTTGGAATCAGAAAACGGGGATGGTTGCAAGAGTTTAAGAACTCCAGTAATAATGACTGTAAATAAAAATTACGATCAACCGATGATTACCTCAACGCCAGGTATTGCTTGTTTGGGCAGTACTGTTACCATCGTTGGAGTATCCTTAAATGGCTCATTGATTTACAACTGGTATGATTCCTTAAATGCTATCCTTCCAATTGGCACAGGACCCATTTTAGTCTCTACAATTAATTCATCGAACCCAATTTATTTAGAAACAGTAAATCCATCAGGATGTAAAAGTGCACGTGAAGCCTTTGTGATGAATTTATCTTACGGCGAAGAAGCCATTTTAAGTCAGCCAGACACCAATGTTTGTTACGGTGAATCAGCCAATTTAAATGCTTCCAGCGCTTCGGGCCAAGGAGTATTGTATTGGTTTTCAGACATCTTTAATCAATCTCCGATTTTTACCGGAACAAATATTCCGACAGGACCTCTATACAAGGACACTGTTTTTTATGTTCAGTGTAAAGATTCTGTAGGTTGTCCAGGTCAACGAATAGCGTTTACGATTTTTATAGACAGCAATAAAGTGTTGAACACCCCTGACGTATCTTGTACTCCAGAAGTTGGGGCAATTAGTTTTAGCTGGACCGCTATTCCAGATGCTGATGGCTATGAAGTAAGTAAAGACGGAGGCAACACTTGGAGCGATAATGGCACTTCTACTTCTTATAAAGTAAGTGGTTTGGCAGGAAATGAGGAGGTGAATTTTGAAGTAAGAGCCACATACTCTGGAAGTTCAAGCTGTATTTCTCCAAAAGGTGGTTCATTAAAAATGAGCTGTAGAGCCGAAGAAAGTGACTTGATTTTGCCTTACAATACTTTTTCACCCAATGGTGATGGTGTAAATGATACTTGGAATGTTGGCAATGGTGTTACCAAGCACAAAGACAATGAGGTGTTGATTTTCAATCGTTTAGGTCAACAAGTATTTAGTGCCCAAGCTTATGATAATGAGAACAATGCATTTGACGGAAAAGATTTGTCGGATGGAAGTTATTACTACGTTGTTTCCATTCCATCTATAGGCTTTAAACAAACTGGGTTCGTTATTTTAACAAGATAGGGTTATGAAATTTGGATTATTCTTTATTTGCTTTGCAACAGGGATTTTTGCGAATGCACAACAATCAACACGATTGTCTCAATACTTTTTCAACCCTTTGTTGGTAAATACTGCTTCGGCGGGTATGCATCAAAACTGGGCAGTTGGTGGAGGGTTTAAGTCCATGTGGTCGAGTATTCCGGGAGCACCTAAAACACAATTTTTAACCATAGACGGTACTTTAATGGATCGCAAAATTGGCGTTGGTTTTATTGTTGAAAATGATGAAGCTGGTCTCTTGGGCCAAAAAAAGGTAATGGCCAATGGGAACTACCGTATTCGCTTAAGTCAGCACAACTGGTTGGCTATTGGCGCAGGTATTGGCATCAAGCAACATGTGATTGACGGTGCAAAATCTACTTTTGAAAAAAACGGCGATAATGCAATATCCACTGTTTATATGAGCGACGTAGCCCCAAGCTCCTCTGCTGGTGTTTATTTTTTCAATCGAGGAACTACCATCGGTGTTTCGTTCGAAAACATTTTGCGTTATAAAATAGATTATACGGATGTTGACCGATCGATCACGAGTCGCGCCACTTCTCGTATTAATGTTTTAGCGTCGCATCGCATTCCACTTGCCAAAGACTGGGTTTTGATTCCTAATGTTTTGGTGAAATACGAGCACAATAACCCCCTGCAAATCGATATTACGCCAATGGTTGAAGTACGTCAAAGATTCAAAGTTGGTATCGGTTACCGCCACAAAGAGTCTACTTCACTAATAGTACAAAATGAAATTACAGAACGGTTTTCGGCCGGTTATGCTTATGATTTTCAAACCAATGGCCTGGCCTCCGTTACAAATGGCTCACACGAGTTAATGTTGCGCTACCTTTTCTTGAAAAACAAATCCAACTACGTTAATCCTAGAAATTTCTAAACATGGTTAAATCTACCGTCTTACTTCTTTTTGCGATCCCTTTCGCAATGGTTTCTAACGCTCAAGAAAAATTGTACTTCGGAAATGATGCTTTTGCCGAAGGAAGCTACTCGAAGGCTATTCGTTTGTATGAAAAAGCCTATGAGAAAAAGCAATCCTACGAAACCGCGAGTAAACTTGGGCGTTCGTATGAGCTAGTTCAGTCGTACGCCAAGGCTGAAGAATGGTACAGAAAAGCGATCAATACGCCTGGGAATCAAGACACCCTGTACCCGCACTTTGCCAATGTATTGCGCCTCAATGGGAAACACGACGAAGCTAAAATGTACTATGAAATTCTCTCCAAAAAAGAGAGTGACGATGCCCGAAAATGGCTAGTTTTTATAGAAAGTTGCGATAATGCCGTAAAAAATCTTTATCAACCGCCGTCGGCAAGCATCTCCGCTATTCCCAACTTAAACGATTCTACCTCAGATTTTCCAAGTTATGTAAAAGGAAATCAGGTGTATATTGCTAGTAACAGACCAAACGGCCAGCCAACATACAAACTGCTTAACCCTGAAAATGATTTGCCCTACTATTCGGTGTTTAATGCTTTTGTTTCGGCAGGTGTTGCTCGTGAGTTTTATTCCGTGGAAACCAATCAACAAATCCCTTCACATGAAGGACCTATTTCTATCTCAAAAGGAAACCAAGCTTTTTTAACGGTTAATACCCTCGTGGGTGAAAAACAAGTTTTTAATAAACAGCTCGATATTTACATTGGCGTATTGAACCCTATGACCAATAAAATTGCTGATTTGGCTCCCTTTGAACACAATACCTTGGAATTCTCTGAAGGTCAGGCGCATATTTCTGCGGATGGAGAGAGACTCTATTTTATATCCAATGGTCCAAAATCGTATGGTGGAACGGACTTGTTTGTTTGTACAAGAAATGGAAAAGGCTGGTCGGAACCTATGAATTTAGGTCCTGAAATAAATACTATTTACGATGAGTTTTTTCCTTTTGAAAAAAATGAAAACGAATTGTATTTTAGCTCCAACAGACCGATGAGTTATGGCGGATTGGATCTATACGCGAGTAGATTAATTAAAAATTACTGGGAAGAAGCAACACAACTGCCTGCTCCCATTAACTCTTCTCGAGACGACTTCGCCATAGTTTTCGGAGAAAATTCGAACGATGGTTATTTTGCCTCGAATCGAGATGGTGGAATGGGTCAAGACGATGTGTACGGTTTCAGCCTAACAGCCTCCATTTTTAAAGAAAAGGAAATCGATTCTCTTCTTGTGCAGCAAGCTAAAAAACCAACAGTTGAGGAGCCAAAAACTCTAACGGACGAAGAAAAATTGGCTGATTTAGACAAAGAAAAATCATTGAAAATCAAAGATTTAAAATTAGAAACAAACACCAAGGACACCTTGTTTACTTTAACTGGAAAAGTGCAACAATTTGTCGATTCCATTCGTCAACCCGACGATAATACGGTCCTTGTTATCATCATTGATACCACAGGTGGTCAGAACAAAACACGCACCAACAGTTCTGGGGAGTTTAAATTTGAAAAAGTAGACGATCAAACCTACATTGTAAGAGCGAGTAAGGATGATTATTTTACGAATACCTTAGAAGTTGTAGTTACGCCTCCTGATATTGTTAGTGTGGTAGACGAACAAAATTTACTTGAAAATATAGAGTATGAATTCAATAGTTTCAACTTAGATCCTATCGCCCAAAGTCAATTAAATAAAATTGCGGCAGTGATGAAATCTCGAACTGATTATAACATAGAACTGAAGTCGTACACCGATGCAAGAGGCTCCAATGAATACAACTTAGCGCTTTCTAAAAGACGAGCTTCTTCCGTTAAAACTTATCTAATTTCAAAAGGAGTTTCTAGCGCAAGAATTAGTTCAAAAGGACTTGGAGAAACCAACTTGATTGTAAAAAATGCAACGACTAATGAGCAACATCGTTTAAACCGACGAACCGAGTTTAAATGGATTATTGCCAAATAGTTCCGTCTTTTCCATCTTTTACAACAATACCCGCTACTGCAAGGCCGTCGCGTATTTTATCGCTGGTGGTCCAATCTTTATTTCCTCTGGCGTTTTGACGTAAATCAAGCACCAAATCCATTACTGGGCTTAGTCGATTGTCTGATTTACTTTCGTTGGCAGGCATACCAAGAACGTCGAAAAGGAATAGTTTAAACTCCAAGATCAATGTTTCCAAATCCGCTTTCGTAATCGTTTCCTTGCCATCGTTGATCAAGTTGATTAAGCGCACGGCATCAAACATTTTTGCGATCAAAATAGGAGTGTTAAAATCGTCATTCATCGCTGTATAAAATGACGCCACTATTTCAGAAACATCAAAAGTTGACTTTTCAGACAAAGCAAGATTTTTACTTAATTCAACCGCCTCAAACATTCTTTGTAATCCTTTTTCGGCGGCAAGTAAAGATTCAGAAGACATGTCCATATTGCTGCGATAATGCGCTTGCATCATTAAAAAACGAACGGTAGTAGCATCGTAGGCTTTATCAAAAATAGTGGTTGAACCTTCGATGATTTCTTTGGGCAAAAAGTAATTTCCTAGGGATTTACTCATTTTTTGACCGTTCACATTTAACATATTTGCGTGGAGCCAATAGTTTGCCGGTTGCGTGCCATAAGAGCCACAACTTTGGGCTATTTCATCCTCATGATGTGGAAATTTCAAATCCATCCCCCCGCCATGAATGTCAAATTTAGCACCTAAATATTTGGTGCTCATTGCTGTACATTCAATATGCCAGCCCGGGTTTCCATTTCCCCAAGGCGAACGCCAAATCTGCATGTCCTCCGGATTTGCTTTTTTCCAAAGAGCGAAATCAGCAAAAAATCGCTTTTCTTCTTGCGCATTAAGTTCTCTGGTTTCTTCTGCTAGTTCGTCAATTTTACGACCGCTTAAAATACCGTATTGGAATTTTTCTGAATAAGCACGAACGTCAAAATAAACAGATCCATTGACTTCGTACGCAAATTTATTTTCAATAATTTTTTCAATAATTTCAATTTGTTCTTGAATGTGACCCGTGGCGGTTGGCTCAATACTTGGGGGGAGTAAATTGTATATTTTCTGCAATTCTTGAAACTTCGTATTGTATTTGTAAACGATTTCCAAAGGTTGAATTTGTTCTAGTTTCGCCGCTTTTCCAATGGCATCTTCTGCATTTCCTAAACTATTGGTAATGTGGCCAGCATCCGTAATATTACGCACATATTTGACAGAAAAACCCAAATGCAGTAAATAGCGATAAATCATATCGAAATTAATGAAAGTTCTCATATTGCCCATGTGCGGCTCAGAATACAAAGTAGGGCCACAAACGTACATCCCAATTTTTCCTTCCACCAAAGGGGTCATTTTTTCTTTCTTTCCAGACAGCGTGTTGTACAGGAACAAATCCTTTTGATTTTTCATCGAAATATATGTTTTACGTGAACAAAAATACCACAACTCAAGCGAAATTACCACCGGTTGATCGAATCGTATTTTGATTTCACTTCAATGCGCATTTAAAAGCTTGTTCGATCATCCCGAAATCTGCTTTTAAACTTTCCGACAGCTGTATCTCAAACACTGGGTTCGTTTCCCTTCGCTTATTGGCCTTTTTAACGATTTAATTTGTCAAGGCCGATAATTTTGTGCTGATTCTAATTTTCGTTCCTTTCAAAACGTGTTGGGCCCAGATGATGAAACCAGAGATATTTTAGTTGGATCAACTTCGCCTCGGAAATTGCAGGGCGAGATCCGATGGCATATGCGGGCACCTTGAGGAAGCCGCAGCTTGTGGTAGCGCAGCGAGCAAGCGTAGGATCGCCGATAAGGTCGCTTATGCCGAGGAGATTAACCGGAAGTTTCCGAATCGAGAGTTTTTTCTTTTGCTTCTTTTATTTTTTGCGGAAAAAAAG
>JAHKAT010000046.1 GCA_018825925.1 Bacteroidota bacterium
AAAAACAAAATCTAAATTTCAAGAACGCTTGGAGCAAATGCAAAAACAACAACAAGATCGTTTAAAGAAAAAATAAAGTTTATTTCAAATAATTGGAAGGCATTGTAATCAATGCCTTCTTTTTTTGTTAAAAAATCACTGAATTAAACCTTTCAAATAGTATTGCGTTTTTATTTCAAAAGAAATCTCTATTTTCGGGCAAAACTATTGAAATTACCTACCCAACAGTGCTTTTCTTGTTGAAAATCCTGTGTCTGTAACTTCTTTAGCCATAAATAATTGTCCTATGAAATTAATTGTAAGCATCCTTGCCTTATTTGCCTCCTTTTCAATTCATGCTCATGCCTATTATTTTGGTTTTGCTGAAATGTCATACAATCAAGACAATCAAAACTATGAGGTTACATTGGTGCTTTCGACGCATGATGTGGAGGAGTATTTTCAATCTAAATCTTTAAATATAAAAGAATTAGAGGATCATATTGGCGATGCGAATAAGTTAGCCGAAATGTCAAAAGTTTTACTTTCTGGATTTAAAGTTAAAGCTGGAACACAAACTTTACAGCTTTCTTCTATAGGTTACGAAGTTCTGCCAAATGGCTTGACTCATTTTTATTTCAACTCTCAAAAAATTCCCTCCAGTCAAAACTTTGATATAGAGTTTGATTTAATGATGGAGTTTCTGCCGGAGCAACAAAACAAATTAACTTTTTTACAAGATGAACGCAGTATTACAACGGTGTTTACGCAGAGTAATAAATCCAATATCCTCACATTGAATTAATCGATTCGTTAAAAATGAAAAATCTTTATTTGATTGGCGCAATATGTTTTGCGCATTCAGCATTTGCACAGGTAAAATTCTCGCAATTAGACCAAGTTTTACCTACCCCAAATGAATACAGAACTGGTGCTGGTGCCCCAGGACACAATTATTATCAGCAAAAGGCTGATTACAAAATCAGTTTAGAAATTGATGATAAAACACAGATCCTTAAAGGTGTAGAATCTATTACTTACACTAATAATTCTCCAGATGTATTGGAGTATTTGTGGTTGCAGCTGGATCAAAATGTCTTTTCTACAGACAGTGATAGCCCGCTAATTGAAGTCGAAAAAATGGAAGATTTCAGAACGATACAATCCATTGAGCGCAAAATGTTGTATTACGATGGTGGATTCAAAATTGACGAAATCACCTCCAGTGCCGGCGGAAAAATGAGTTTTGCCATCAACAAAACAATGCTTCGCATCAATCTTGAAAAACCTCTTCAACCAAATTCATCTATTACTTTTAAAGTGAAATGGTGGTATAACATTAACGATAGAGAAAAAGTGGGTGGTCGTTCGGGATATGAATATTTCGCAAAAGAAGACAACTACATCTACACCATTGCTCAGTTTTTTCCAAGAATGTGTGTTTATAACGATGTTGAAGGATGGCAAAACAAACAGTTTTTAGGACGTGGCGAGTTCGCTTTGCCTTTTGGGGATTATGAAGTTAACATCAAAGTTCCTTCAGATCATATAGTTGGGGCTACGGGTGAATTGCAAAATGCAAATAATTGTTTGACCGCCGAACAAAGAAACCGAATGAAAACAGCCTTAACAGCCGACAAGCCGGTGATGATTGTCACCCAAGAAGAAGCTGAGAAAGCTGAAAAGGAAAAGGCTAGTTCTTACAAAACATGGACCTATAAAGCAACCAATGTTCGTGATTTTGCATTTGCTTCGTCAAGAAAATTTATTTGGGATGCACAAAATCAAGCCGTTGCTAATAAGAACGTACTTTGTATGTCTTTTTACCCGAAAGAAGGAAATCCACTTTGGGAACGATATTCAACAAAATTAGTAGCCCACACGATCAAAACCTATTCGAAATACACAGTTGATTATCCGTATCCAGTGGCAATTTCTGTTCATTCAGATAAAATTGGAATGGAATACCCAATGATTTGTTTCAATGGCGGTCGCCCTGAAGCAGATGGAACCTACTCAGAACAAACTAAATACGGTATGTGGGGAGTGATTATTCACGAAGTTGGTCACAATTTTTTCCCTATGATCATCAATTCAGATGAGCGCCAATGGACATGGATGGACGAAGGATTAAATACCTTTATGCAATATTTAACAGAGCAAGAATGGGAAAGAGGTTACCCTTCGCGTAGAGGTCCGGCCTATATGATAACCGACTACATGCGTGGAGACAAAAACTTCATTTCCCCGATTATGACAAACTCTGAAAGCATTTGGCAATTTGGAAACAACTCCTACGGAAAACCTGCCACAGCCTTAAATATTCTTAGAGAAACAATCATGGGACGCGAGCTTTTCGATTATGCTTTTAAAGTATATTGTGAAAGATGGAAATTTAAACATCCAACGCCAGCAGATTTTTTCAGAACCATGGAAGATGCAAGTGCAGTCGATTTAGATTGGTTTTGGAGAGGTTGGTTTTACACCACTGAGCACGTTGATATTTCACTTGATAACGTAAGAGCTTTTGAAATTTCTTCAATGAATCCAGAAATAGAGAAAGAAATAGCCAAAAAGAAAAACGAGTCAAAAGACCAATTTATTGGAGACACAAGAAACCTCACTTCCATAAAGGAAACAGTAAACGAACGCGATGCAGATATTGATGATTTTTATGCAAAAAGAGACATTTATGCTGCTGATGCCTTAGACAAAAAGGAATACCAAGAAACACTTGGAAAACTTACTGAAGAGCAGAAAAAATTACTGAATAGCGGAAAAACAGGTTATGAATTTACTTTCTCTAACATAGGTGGATTGGTGATGCCTGTGATTCTAAAAGTGAATTTTTCTGATGGTACAGACGAAGTAATTCGTATACCTGCAGAAATTTGGAAGCGCGATCAGAAAACAGTTACTAAAGTTTTCTTTTTCGACAAAAAAGCAACTTCATTCCGACTTGACCCATTTTTGGAGACTGCAGATTGCGAGTTAAATAACAACTCCTTCCCTGCTGTACTTCAGCCAACTAAATACGAATTGTTCAAGCAAAAGAATAATGGTGAAAACCCAATGCAACGACAAAAACGTGTTGAGGAATTGGAAAAAGCGAAATAAAAGATTCTTTAAATAATACAAGTAATGCCTCGGGATTTTTCTCGGGGCATTTTTGTTGGATCTAAAACTGCTCAATGAATCGGTGATATTCACATTTGTTAGAAACTCAAAACATGATACAACCAAGTTGCTACTTTTCTCCAAGGTGGGCTATCGAAAATAATTACTTCAGTGGTTTGCTCGACAATAATAAATAAACCTACATACAGCATCGTCGGATGAACCGCTCCATACTTTAACTTTTCCCAGAGCCATGCGACGATAATCAAGCTATCCGCAAGCACCAAAGCAAACCATATTTCAGGGTTTGGAACCGATGGAAAAAAAATGTCTCAATCGAAACCAAGATGGCCAAATCACAACGATTGTTGCCAATAAAATTAATCGCTTGTGAAAAGATGGGTTTGATCTTTTTAATACTCCAGATATGACGAGGCTCAAAAATAAAACACCCGAAATGATCACTCCGAGTAAAGCGGAGTAGGAACTTTCGCCAAGACCCAATTTAAGGTCGCGCTCAACTCCAAACAAGCCTGCAGGAATCATTGTAATAAGAACACCAGTGGCCATAAATAAACCCAAAAAACCCAGTTTCCGGTGGATATACTGTTTTGAATAATGTATTAATGCAGTTTGAGTTACAAACAGTGCGACCCAAGAAAATGTGAAAAATCCATGTAGATGAAGAACCTTATGACCTAAAAACTGATTAGAGGCAATCGGAATAATGTATGTTTTAGAAAACCCAGCCAATACTACCAAAAGCATTATAATCGCAATAATCAAATAGAAAGATAGTTTTTTGCTGTGCAATTCTGCTTTCATACTATCTTTTTTACTCGAATGAATTCAAACAAATGAGACCAATTGGATTTCAAAATGTCAAAACAACAAGCTCATTGAGCTGGCACATCTTTTTTGTTTCTTGTATTAAAAAGGATTGAAGCAAAAAATATAAGTAAGAGTATTTTTCCGAATAAATAACCCAAACCGTATTCAGTTAGTCTGCTAAAATCGCTGATAACAATAATGCTGATGTTGATAATCAGCACAACTGTTAGTATTGTAGAAATATAAAATATTGTTTTTCTCATTGTCTAGAAAATTAAAAAGAGGGCAAATAGCAGGTATTCCCCTCTTTTTTTTGAGTTACTTAGTCACCGTTGTGATTGTTGGAGTGTAAATTCCAAAAGTCAAACTAGCGATTAGTCCATTTACAAAAGAATGTCGGGTGTGCACCGTGTAATTTTCTGCACCACCGGCCATCTCCTTCGAGTCAGAAAGAGAAAGTGGCGCTAATCCATAAATGATGTAATGATTCCATTTCGTCGTTTGCACTCCACTTTTCGCCCCCGTGCCAACGACACTCGTGTAGGAATAACAAGAAGTTAGCAACAAGGATGAAGCGAATAGAATCATCGTGATTTTCATTGATTTTTTAAGCATTGCAATTAATTTAGATTAAACATATATTGATAAAACTATAATTGAATTTATTCGATTATTTTTTAAACCAACATCTCAAATAAATACACATAAAGCATTCATAATAAATAAATTGTGTTGTTTTAATTTATTGTAAA
>JAHKAT010000047.1 GCA_018825925.1 Bacteroidota bacterium
CTATAGGTAATTTTAGAGCTAATTTCTGTTTCATGAAAAAGATTTTGAAAATTACAGGAGTCGTTCTTGTTTCCTTTATTGCCATTGTTGGACTTTATCTTGTTTATATTGCTTTTACTGATATTCCTAGTTACGATATTGTAAAAATTGAATTTCAATCAAAAAGCACTCCAGAATCCATAGAGAGAGGAGAAAAACTAACACTAATGCTCTGCGCGAATTGCCATTTGAACAATGATACCAGAAAGTTGACAGGCAAGAGAATGTTGGATGCTCCAACTGAATTTGGGGAAATTTACTCTCAAAATATTACCAAGGACAAACAATTTGGAATTGGCAATTGGACCGATGCAGAATTACTTTATTTACTTCGAACAGGAATAAAGAAAAATGGACAATACAGTCCGCCATATATGGCAAAAGTGCCCAATATGGCAGATGAGGATGTTAATGCAATTATTACATTTTTAAGATCTAAAAACCCAATGGTTGAAGCTGATCCAACGACTGATACACCTTCAAAACCTACGTTTTTCACGAAATTCTTATGTCGAGTAGCATTCTTGCCTTTTGAAATGCCTTCTAAACAAATCCCGATGCCTGATACAAGCAATGCTTTGGAATTAGGGAAGTATTTAGCACATAGTTTGGACTGCTTTTCTTGTCACTCAGCAGATTTTAAAACGAACGACTTTTTGGACCCACCAAAAAGTGAAGGTTATTTTGGAGGAGGTAATAAATTGTTAGACGAATTAGGACGAGAAAAATTAGCACTCAATATTACACCAGATAAAGTTACGGGAATAGGTAAATGGACGAAGGAAGAGTTTGTCACCGCCTTGAAATACGGAATAATTAAGGATGGCGTAGCCTTGCAATATCCCATGATGACGTATTCTCCATTGACGGACTACGAAGCAGGAGCCATTTATGATTATTTACGGACGATTCCTCCGATAAAGAATAAGGTTAATCGAAAAGTTTACTGAATACAATAGCTGGTTCTCTTAAAATATATGAGTAAATTAAATGCGATGAAAAGTGGAAGAAAATATCAAAAATAAATGATGAAAAAAACAGCAGGTATAGCGGTCATTTTAGGGCTTGCTTTTAGTTTCGGTTTCATGACAAGAGATAAGTTTCATTCAGAATCAAGTAAACAAAAAAATCAAATTAATAAGAGCATGAGATTAGGCGCGTTTTCAGTTAGTTTAAGTGTTAAAGATTTGGAGATCTCCAAAGCTTTTTATGAAAACCTTGGTTTTAAGGTATTTGGCGGTGGAATGGATAAAAAGTATTTAATCATGAAAAATGAAAATGCTTTAATCGGTCTTTTTCAAGGCATGTTTGAAGGAAATATTTTAACATTCAATCCTGGATGGGATGAACATGCAAAAAACACCAAATCGTTTGAAGACGTTCGTGAAATTCAAAAAGAATTGAAAGAAAAAGGAGTTTCAATCGCAACAGAGGCTGATGAAAAGTCCAAAGGTCCGGCAAGCATGGTTCTTACCGACCCTGATGGAAATGTCATTTTAATTGATCAGCATCGTTAAATCTAAAGTCTTTCCAATGGTGTTTTTACACCCTCTACGAGTGAATAACACGCTAATTTATCCTTGAAAACGGATGATTTGAATATTGATTTATTCAGTAGCATTCGTACGCATTCTTGTACACCTTCTACAATGGACGGATGTGGATGTACCAATTCAGAAAGCACTTCAATGCCAACATTCATTTTAATCAATAAACCAACAGCTTGAATCGCACTAGAGGCGTGTTCGCCCACTGCACGCATTCCTAAGATCCTCATTTCAGAATCATTGGTCACGATTATTTTAAAGAACCCTTGAGTTTGCCTCATGGCAATTGCTCTTGCGATGACAGAATAGTCTAGTTTAACAACCTTGACGGGAATATTCTTTTCCACACATTGTTTTTCATTCAATCCCACTGCAGCTACCTCAGGTTGCATAAACATGATCGTGCAAACATTATCGTACGACAATCTATTTGTTGCCCCGCCAAAAATCTTTTCGATAGCATGACGAGCTTCAATTTCACCCATATTGACCAAAGCAATTCGCCCCGAAACATCACCAACAGCATAGATGTTTGGTACATTGGTTTGTGTATCGTCATCGCCAATATGTACACCTCGTGATGATAACTGGATATTCACATTTTCTAAGCCGATATTTTCAATGTTAGGTTCTCGTCCAACAGATAAAAGTGCTTTTTGAACGGTTATTATTTCCGTGCGACCGTCTATGTAACTGAGTTCATATTCAACTTCACCGTTCTTTATTTCCATCCGCTTTAAATCGGCGTTGTGATGTATTGTTACCCCTTTAGATTCAAGGTTTTTAGCAACCATTTCTGAAATATCCTGATCTTCAAAAGGAAGAATTCGGTCTTGCCGATCAATGATGTGAACTTTGGTTTTCCCGAAATTAGAAAAAATGGTAGCATATTCACAACCAATAACTCCAGCCCCAACAATGACAATACTTTCAGGATAATCATCCAGTTGGTCGATGCCATCAGAGGTTAAAATGATTTTCTCGTCAACGGGAATATCTTTTAAGTATCTCGGTCTAGACCCTGTTGCAATAATAATGTAATCACCAGAAATTACCTTTGTGGTACCTTCGTGTTTTATTTCAATTTCATTAGCAGATAATAGTTTCCCAGCACCACGTTCATAATGAAATAGTTTGTTTAAAGTTTCTGTTTGCATTAATTTGATGTGACAGGAGTATTGAAATTTACGTTCAAAAATAGCTTCTTCTAAATTTCGTCTTACTTGAGACCATGGAATTGAGTAGTTTCTATTGTCCTCGGAATGAAGTGTTTGATTAACACTTGCTACTTTATTTGAGAGCTCCCACAAAGTTTTTGAACTAAGAGCTCCATTGTAAACACCAGCTCCACCAACTCGTTCTTTCTCTATTAAACAAACTTTTTTACCGTAGTCGATCGCTCGCATTGCTGCAGCGTATCCAGCCGGACCGCCTCCTATTACAACTACATCATATTGATTCATAACTTTTATTTCTTAAGCAAGTAGGCGTAAAGTTATAAGTTAATACGAAATTTGTATACCGAAAATAAAAAGAATGCAGTATCAAAGTAATCTTGAAAAAGGAAAATTGTTAGAAGTTGCCGCGAAAAAGTTTGTGAACAAAAATAAAAACAAAGGCCCCAAGCTGGATAAAGTCATTCACGAGGCGCATGATCGTGCTTTTCAGAAAATAGATTGTTTAAATTGTGCCAACTGCTGCAAAACGACAAGTCCAATTTTTCGAGATATAGATATCAAAAGAATTTCTAAAGAGATGAGAATGAAGGAACAACAGTTTATTCAAGAATATCTAATTATGGATGATGAAAGTGATTATGTACTTCAAACGGCACCTTGTCCTTTCTTGAATTTAACAGATAATAAGTGCTCCATTTACGAATTTAGACCATCAGCCTGCAGAGAATATCCTCATACAAATCGAAAAAACTCTATTCAAATTGGGCTATTACATGTGAAGAACATGGAGGTTTGTCCAGCAGTGGTAGAGGTAATGGAACAACTTATTGGTTAAAAAGATAGTCTGAGAATTAGTCGACTTTTAACTGTACCCTGAATAATCAATGAAAAACATTCGTTTGAATATCTTACCATTTTTATTCAAGTTTCCTAACGAAATAATAAATTATCGTTTAACTTTGGTCATTAAATTGAATGAATTAATGATCGAACAATTGTTTTTTTTCTAAGATATACCTACTATTTTGATTAACTCTCAGGAAAATAATTTAACTAATGTGTTGAAAATGAACTTTGAACATCTCAAGGATGCTCAAGTGAAGATTCAAGGGAAGAATTGTATTGCTGAAATTTTTGGAATTTTAAACGAAGATAAAATTCACGAATTTGCTCTAGAAGTTGAAAAATATTTGTTTGAGCTTAATTTGACGAAGACAGCCATTAAAAGAACTTTTCTTGTGGTTATCGAAGGTTTGCAGAATATTTTGAGACATGGTCATTTTCTTGAAGACAAACCAAAAGTAGGTGGCTGCTTGGTGGTTGAAAACGAAGGAACCATTGAAGTTTTTTGTATGAATAATATTCGTGCAAACGAGAAAAGTAACATTGAACTAATCATAAAAGAAATCAATAATCTTTCTCCTGAAGAATTGAAGGCCAATTATATTGATGAACTGTCCACGGGGAACATGTCAGAAAGAAATGGTGCTGGTTTAGGATTAATGACCATTCGCTTGAAAGCAGGAAAACCAATTGACTGCTTCTTTTATAATATTAATGAAGAATGGCATGGTTTTGCTATGGTTTGCGCCATAGACAAAGAATTTTCATGAAATTTATAGGTTTATTTCTAGCAGTAGTAACTTCAGTGATATCTTGGAGTCAGACGACAGTGTATTTAGGTGATCAGAAAATACCAGCAAAAAAGATTTTTGAAATTAAAAATGGAGAAGCAAAGAAAATTTCTTTGGGTGCTTTTCCAGAAACAATTTTTTATTTTGATGACAATCAAATATTTGAAGACCGTTTCAAATCAAAATGCCTGTTCACACTGCAAGGAGGAAATGTTTATCGAGGTAATAGTACTTCAAGTTTTGATGTAATCTATCAACTGAGAAATGGAAAATTCTTGCTTCAAACAGGTGATATTTTTGAAAAATGTATTTACAGTTTCTCCGATAATCAAGTTTTTATTGGTGATTCCAAAAGTTCGTTCGATGTCATATTTTCTTTTGAAGCTGATAAGAATGAGCCCATCCATTTAATCGTTTTAGCACTTTTGATCGGTCCAATTTAATGCTGCGAATCGCGTATTCCCCTTTATACAAACATCCTGTACCAGAAAATCATAGATTTCCTATGGAGAAGTATGAGTGGATTTATCATCAACTTCAACTGGAAGGGATTGCCAACTTAGGGTGTTTTTTTGAACCTGAACAATTGGTTAAAGAATTTGCATTAAAGGTGCACAAGGAAGAATATTTCGACCGATTTGTTCAATTGAAGCTAACACCAAAAGAGCAACGACAAACAGGGTTTCAGCACGACCAACAATTGATCATGAGAGAGTTGGTAATTGCTGAAGGAACCCGCAGGGCAGTTGATTACGCCCTAAAGGATGGAATTGCATTTAATATAGCCGGAGGCACACACCATGCATTTACAAATAGAGGCGAAGGCTTTTGTATGCTGAATGACCAAGCAATCGCAGCAGCATATTTCATTGAAAAGTTTCCTGATAAAAAAGTCTTGATTTTAGATTTGGATGTCCACCAAGGCAATGGAACGGCGGAAATATTTAAAAACAACGATAGCGTATTTACATTTTCAATGCACGGTAAGAGTAATTATCCCATCCGAAAAGAATATAGTGATTGGGATATTGCCCTTGAAAATGATACACAGGATGAACTTTATCTTCATTTTTTATCCAAGTCCCTCGAAGAGTTTAAAAAGAACCACGAGTTTGATTTAGTTTTCTACCAAGCAGGAGTAGATGTACTGGAAACGGATAAATTAGGTAAGCTAAAGGTCTCAATGGAAGGCGTCAAAAAAAGAGATACCTTGGTTTTAGAGTATTGTCATCAATCAAATATACCAGCTGTAGTATGTATGGGGGGAGGATATTCTCAGGATACACGCCTTGTTCTTGAGGCACACATGTCACTTTTCAGACAAGCTTTTCTACTTTTTGAACATTAATTGTGTTAAAAATAAAAACTAAATTTGGTGCATTCAATTAGTTTAATTTATCTTTGTTTGGAATTAGTCTAAATAAATGAAACAAGCCATATTACCTGTACAGCCTCAGTTTTCTTTTACAACTTGCGAAAATTGTTCGTGTGACAAAAAAAAGGACTGCTGTAAAAAGTATAAGAAAAAAGGTGTTCACTGTAAAAGCTGCCCGAAAAAGTAAACTAGTTTTACATTCCATGCGGCAGAAACTTGTTATTGTATTTCTTTTTTTATTTCAACTTGTTCAAGCTCAACAGCCCGCTCAATCCGTTTCTCTCTCCGGAGTTTATCAAAATCAAGATATTTTCACATCATTAGGATATTCCCGAGATTCTAAAAATGCGCTTTGGAATTTACAATTCAACTTTTCAGTGGGGACAAGACGAGCCCTTCAAGGGGTGTATTTTGGACGCTATCAATTCAGAGGTTATTATACTTTTATTATTCGCGAAACATTGAGGTTAAGTCCATGGTTAGGAGTTGAATACAGTCATTATAGTTTAACTAATAAAAGTGAACAATTCATTGAAACTTCTGCTTGTCTTACAGGTGTTCAAATAGAGTTTGGGAGTAAAATTCGTGGATTTTTAAGTGGTGGAATGGGAAAGGGACTTTTTGTTTTCGATCACAGGAAAGGTCATCTTCACACCGTTTTTAACGTTGAAATAGGCTTGAGATATGCTTGGTAAACGACTGCTTTTTGTTTTAACCCTATGTGCTTTTTCTTGTTCTAAAAGGCATTCAACGGGTATTGAAGTAATCGGTCATGCGGGCTTTGGTTTAGGAACGCCAAATTCTATATATCATTCAAATAGCGCAGAAGCGGTAGGTTTGGCTGTTAAAACGGATCAATGTTCCGGTTTTGAAATAGATCTGAGAATTTCCTATGATTCGGTCTTGTTTTTAGTGCACGACAGTAATTTGAATGATAACACAAATGGTTCAGGATGTGTTGAAAATACATCTTCTAAAGAACTTTCATCATTGAGATACAAAGGATTTCAAAAAGAACGTATCTGTTCTCTGGAATCGATTTCTGAATACTTGATGTTTGGAAAGAAAGTGTTTTTAGACCTCAAGGCGTTTAATGAATGCGACAGCAAAATTTCGGATCCATCGCTGTGGGACCAGTTGTTGACAAAATTAAATTTGAAAAACAAAGAGGGTATATTTTTAATGGTCAACAATTTTAAAATGCTTGATATTTTAGGGAATTCAGGGTGGAAAGTAATTCTTTCAAGCGATGATATTCCGACAATTGAAAGCGCCTATGAGCAATATCCATTTCTATGTGGTGCCTCAATACGACAATCCAAAATAGATAAAAAGCAAATTGAAGAGTGGCGAGAAAAAGGCAAAACTACTTATCTTTACGACGTACGAGCTCCTTCTGAAATGAAACAAACACGGAAAATGAATCCGTCGGGTATTTTTAGCGATGATGTTTTTGGGGCAATAATAGAGTTGAAATAATGGCAAAAAAAGACAAAAGTAGAATCAATGTTGTGTATTCCACGAATCCGAATTTTAGCTATGAGCAAGATGATCAAGAGGAACAAGAGACGCTACCTTATAATCAACAAACACTGTATGTTTCGATAGACAGAAAAAACAGAGGGGGGAAGGAGGTGACTCTAATTGAAGGCTTTATTGGAACAGATGAAGATGCAAAAGAAATGTTAGAAAG
>JAHKAT010000048.1 GCA_018825925.1 Bacteroidota bacterium
CATCGGAGCTAATTTTGGGTTCTTTGACCTCCTTTGTTTTTTTGTTTCTCCATTTTTTAAAAATTCCTTTTGCTTTCTTCGTCTCTTTTTTGGGTTGAACAAAGTTGCTATCTATAGAATATGCCATCCAATCTCCTTCTTCGGGCAATTGAAATGACTTTATTTTGGGAATTACGGTTTTTTCACGGTCGGATAAACGAAGTATTACTAGTGAATCTTGTGGCCATTTTTTCTTGTCTACTTTTTTTAATTCAACTTGTCGAAGGGTATCAAATCCTGGTGTTAATTTGAATACAAAGTAGTTTTCATTGGGTGAAATTTTTGCGTTTCCTGCACGATAAAAAGAATCCAAAACTGCTGTTTCGGTGTTGTAAAGGTACAAGTAACCGTCGCCTCTGTGAGGATTTATTTCATAAGATATCCATTTTCCTGATTTTGAAACTTGTTGCTTCTCTAATCGTTTCCAATCGTTGTAAACAGTGTGGTCAATAATCTTTTTTTCTTGTGAAAAGGTGGTGAAAACAAGTGCAATAATTAAAAGAGACAGGCTAAATTTCATACTTCAAAATTTTTGATGCCGAAAGATAGTCAATTAGTTTTCAAAGTTTCAAGCAAATAAGGAGGAAGAGATATGGTCGGCCATCAACTTTCCTGTTTCAGTAAGTAAAATTCGACTCTTGTTTTTCATGACCCAGTTGGAATTTATAAAGTCTTCCAAGGTATTCTTGAATTGATCCGAGATTGTGTGAATAGTATCCAATTCTTTTAAATCGACTCCCCATTTGGTGCGCAAACCCGTCATTAATTTTTCATTAAATTTATTCTGACTGGTCAATACTTCTGCTTCAAAAATTGTCTGACCAGAGTGTATTCCATTCATATATTTGGCATTGTTGGGAACATTAAATCGCCGGTTATTTCCATCAAATGAATGAGCCGAAGGGCCAATTCCTATATAGGGAACACCTTGCCAGTAAGCTGTATTGTGTTTGGCATGCATACCGGGTTTCGAAAAATTTGAGATTTCATATTGCTCATACCCATTGGCCAGCAATTTACTTGTGAGCATTTGAAACTGTTCCGATTGTTCCTCTTCGCTAAGTGGTTTGATTTCTCCGTTGGCTACTTTTTTGTCCAAAACAGTTCTTTCTTCGACGGTTAAACAATAGGCTGAAATATGCGGAATAGAAAAATCTATAACCGTTTGTATGTTTTGCTCCCATTCCTGCAAACTTAGGTTGGGCAGACCATACATCAAATCAATGGTTAGGTTTTTGAAACCCATTTTTTGAGCTAGCGGAACACAATTCTTTGCCTCTTCAGCAGAATGAGCCCTGTTCATCCATTTTAAATCTTCCGGTCGAAATGACTGCAAGCCAATGCTCAATCGATTGATTCCCAGTTCTTTCCAAATCACTAAGTGTTCCGGTAAAATATCGTCAGGATTTGCTTCTAGAGTTAGTTCGGCGGCATCGATTACAGAGTAATTATTTTGTATCGTTTCTAACAACTGTTTCAATTGCTTTTTATCGAGTAAACTCGGTGTACCTCCTCCCAAATATATCGTTTCAATTTTTTCGGTGATTTCACTTTTTCGCTGGATCAATTCACTCACCATTGCCTCAATCATTTGATCCTGATAATTTTGATAAGAAGTGCTAAAGTGAAAATCACAATATGTACATCGCTGTTTACAAAATGGAATGTGAAGGTAAATGCCTGCCATGCCGCGAAGTTAATGAGAATCAGAGGCAATTAATGGATTTTCAAACAATTATTGATTTAATGTGTTTAATAAAAATGCAAGAAAACTTATAAGAAAGTAATTTATTTAATTTATATTGCATTGCAAAGCAAAGAATGAAAGATGAAGAATTTTTCAGAAAATAAAGACGAAATAAATAGAGAATTAACCCAGTTTATTCGCACTTTGAACGAGGTGTTACCCCGGTATTCGTTATTATTGAAAAAGAACGACATCAATTCAATTGAGCTGAAAGAATTGGGCGAGTTAGAACACTTCTTAATTGAGATAAACGCCAAAATAACGGAGATTAAGAACATGCTGGAGCACGACTTATTCGGCCATTCAATCGATTATTACTACCAAATTAAAACCAAAGCCGACAAGGGCGACTTAGAGGCGAAATCAAAGTTAGACCGTTTGCGTGAGGCATTTACTGAATCTTTGAAAGGAGATACCTTAATCAATTGGAATTAGATTTCCAGAGAACCCCAATTTTTCCTGTACTTTTTCCAGACTTCAAAAGCTCAAAGGCGCTTGCAAAATTTTCTACCTGAAAATCTCCGCCACTTTGTGGTTTTAGTGTTCCTTTTTTGAAACTTTGGTAACATTCCGAGAGACATTCCGAAATAATCATCGGATAATGATCTGCAATTTTTAGTAGATTGACCCCTAAAATAGACTGTGATTTCATCATAAAAGCTATTGGTAAAGGTTTTCCCATTCGAAAAAGAAAACGAAGTGCAGATAAAATTCCCCACTTCCCAGCCGTCAATTCGGCCCCACCAAACAAAAATAAGCGACCGCCAAACCGAAGTAGTTTCATGTCCTTTTTAAAAGTACTGCCGGCAACAGGGTTAAAACTAACCGTCAATTTCTTGTCTCCAATTAATTTCTTAATTGCCTCGTCATACTCTATTTCATTGTTATAATTCACCGTAAAATCAGCCCCCAAAGCTTCAACTAATTCTCGTTTATTTTCATTTCCTATTTTAGCAATGACCGTCGCTCCTTTTTGTTTGCAAAGTTGAATCAAAAGTGATCCTACACCGCCGGCTGCTGCATGAATTAAAACGATGTCGTGCGCTCTTACAGGAGACAAGTAGTTCGACATATAATGTGCAGTTACACCTTGGGTACAAAGTGCCAATAAGAGATTCGCAGGCTCTTCTTCCACTGTCGTAAAAGCATGTTTTTCAATGGCAACATATTGTGCATACGCGCCAAACCTTGAAAAAGCTAATATTCTTTTTCCAACTAAAGATGCATCTAGTTCTGCGCCTACTTCTATTATTTCACCGACAAGTTCGTAGCCTATTACGCATGGTCGCGGTGGTGCTTCACGATACAGTCCCATACTGGCCATTACGTCGGCGTAATTCAACCCAAAAGCCTCAGATTTTACAAGTACTTGGTCTGCCTTAATCGCAGGGAAATTAATTTCTTTACGCTGGAAAGCCGTCGACCCCTTGGTCTTTCCGGCTAGCACGATTGCTTCGTTTTTCATCTCTTTTA
>JAHKAT010000049.1 GCA_018825925.1 Bacteroidota bacterium
ACGCGTAAATTTAATGAGTAGTAAGTCATTGTTTTGATCTAAAATCGGAAAGCTTTCCTTTTCACCTCTAGTATCTTCAAAAATCAAATACCCCTGTTTTGTTTGGTATATTTTTGTCCAATTTTCTGAATTTTGCACTTTAAACTGTCGCTCCACTACTGTTGCGTCATCCCTTGTTTTCCCTTCAAAATAAAGCATTGTCAAAATTGCCAAACAAGTAAATGCTTTGAGTGCAGTAAGTCTCTTTTTTTCTTTTAAACATGAACTAAGAATAACCCAATACAATTTAAAATTTTTAAAACATTGAATCAGGCAACCAAGCCATAAAAAAAAGGAAAAACCCTTCACACCAATATTGAAAGACAGATTAATGAAAAAGATAAAACCAAAAACAAACAAACCTAACAACTGACCCAATCGTTGCGTACGATTGAAAATAAATAATATACCAACAAGAATTTCAATACTGCCCGAAACAAGATTAAAAAGTCTTGAAGTACCCATCGTTGTCCAAAACAAAAAGCCTTTATCAAACTGATTTAATGGCATGGTTAACAAGTTGATTTCTGGCCTCATAAACTGTTGCATGAATAACTTGTCCATTCCATATTTAAACAATACTAGTGCTAGCAAGAAATGAATTCCTTTTCCAAAATCAATGGATTTCACTTCTTTAAAATTGAAGAGGAATGTCAGAACGAAAATTACTATCGGTAGTATAAAAAAGGCCAGCCAAAACCCATAATTATCTGAAAAAAAACCAATTGAATTTTCTGTAAAATTAGATGCTAAAGACGCATAAAACTTCAGTTTAAATTCATGAAATCCTTTAAAATAAGGCAAATCAAATGGTAAAAGAAGAAATGAGATCACCCAAGTAAATTGCAAACGTTTTCTCATTTTATACGCATTGTTCCGGCTGCTGAAGTAATTATTACTAATAAAATAAGCCATTTATTAACCAATGGAACTTGATGTGTTCTGTTTTCCCCACCTATATTGTTGTCTTTTTTAGTCGGAATATTCTTCTTGTTTTTCTCCTGAACTTGGTAACCTTCAAATAGAACAGTTTCCGCATTGTTTACGAAATAGTAATCGTTATCCAGTTTCATTTGCATTTCGGGAATAGTCAAGCCCGATGTGAATACATCGTGATTTACCACAGTGTCTGATCCGGGCTGCCAGCGGAGGCTTTCACCTGAATATTTTTCCTTGCACTCGTTTTCTGTGAACATCACTGCAGTTGAGTCATTGATTAAAATCACCTTCTCCAGTTTCGCGTTTTTCACCCAGTATTCTGGCGCCATTCCAAGGTTTGAGTAGCCATTACTCCATTCATCCACATAATTTGTAGCATTGTGCCGTTTGGCATAAATAGTTCTTGTTTGAGCTTTTGAGACCAAAGAAACAAACACAAAAGTCATGGTAATCGACAAGTAGAATATTGTTTTCATCTGCTAAATTTTCAAAACAGTACAATCCTATCTCCAATCAGTTCAGCACTTCATTAACAGCATGTGGATGATAAGTTTATCAACACCTTGACTAAAATCAGACTGTTCCTCCTTAAATTCGTAAAAAACACGTGTTTAATGAAATTGCAAAAACCAATTACCCTCGCCGAAATGGCTGAATTTTTGGGCTGCACCTTTGTCGGCGACCCTCAGCATCAAATTACTGGTGTGAATGAAATACATCGCGTTACAGCTGGTGACCTTGTCTTTGTTGACCATCCCAAATATTATCAAAAAGCTTTAAATAGCGCTGCAACTACGATTTTAATTGATCAAATAGTTGAATGCCCTGAAGGCAAAGGATTGTTGGTGTCTGAATCTCCTTTTGATGATTTTAATAAAATAAATCGCCAGCATCGACCATTTGTACCGCAACTTTCAGCAATTACTGGAGTTAATTGTAAAATTGCAGAATCAGCAATGATCTATCCCAATGCGTTTATTGGCAACAATGTAATCATAGGTGAAAATGCAATTATTCACTCTGGCGCTTGCATTATGGACCATACTGTAATTGAGGAAAATGTAATAGTAGGCCCTAACTCGGTAATTGGACATTATGCGTTTTACTATAAGAAAAAGCCAGAAGGTTTCGATAGAATGCATTCTTGTGGCAATGTTCACTTGTCGAAAAATGTAGAAATAGGAGCACTTTGCACAATAGACGCGGGAGTAACTGCCACGACTATGATTGGCGAAGGAACAAAAATTGATAATCACGTTCACATTGGTCACGACACCCTAATTGGTAAAAACTGCCTCTTAGCTGCAAATGTTGGTATCGCTGGATGTGTTGAATTAAAAGACAATGTTACCCTGTGGGGTCAAGTGGGATGTGCATCCGACGTTGTTCTTGGTGAAGGAGTAACTGTTTTAGCTCAGTCGGGAATTTCCAAAGATTTACAAGCGGGCAAAACCTATTTTGGCAGTCCTTGCGGCGAAGTGAAATCAAAATTTAGAGAAATGGCAGCCTTGAGAAGATTGCCAGAGATATTGGAGAAAATGTAAATGAACATCAAAGAACGAAAGGTATTAGAAGATGAACTGAAGGTAAAGGATTTTAAGTTAAATTCTCTGCTCGAAATCACCAATGCCATAAGTTTAAATGAAAGTACTTACAATATCACACGCATTTTTGAATTTATACTTCAAGAACAGCTTGGACTCGAAAAATTTCTTCTATTTAATAAACAAGAAGATTGGCAATGCCTTTTAAAAGTAGGTTTTCGAGGAAAAACAAAAGAACTAAACATAGAAAGAGAGTTAGGTCGTTTCAAAGAAATTACGGTGATTGAATCCTCTCCATCTCCTTTGCTGAAAGAATTTGACGTCATCGTTCCTGTTTTACACAAAGACGAACCTCTAGCCTATTTATTAGTCGGAAGCTTGGGAATTCAACGCATGAAAGTCTCTGACACTCTTTACAATATGAGTTTTATCCAAACTCTTGTAAATATTGTCGTCGTTGCCATTGAAAATAAACGTATGGCCAAAGAAAGGCTAAAACAAGAGAGAATTCAAAAAGAATTAGAAGTAGCCGTTGAAATGCAAAAACTTCTTTTTCCTGAAGATTTACCTTCCGACCGACGAATGGATGTTTCAGCGAAATACTTGCCTAGACATGAAGTAGGCGGCGATTATTACGATTTTATTCCACTTTCTGATGACGAGTATATTATTTGCATTGGCGATGTTTCGGGGAAAGGTATAGGCGCTGCTATGTTGATGGCTAATTTTCAGGCAACTCTTAGAACACTTTTCAACTATCAGCGATTTGAACTTCCTTTTCTATTTGAAGAATTGAATAAAAAAGTCATGCGAAATGCTCGTGGAGAGAAATTTATTACCTTTTTCTTAGCTCACTATACGCCATCAACTCGCAAGCTTACGTATGTGAATGCAGGACACAACTCTCCCGTGCTAACCAATGGGAAAAAGTCAAAACTCTTAGAAAAAGGAACAATTGGGCTTGGTATGATGGATGAACTTCCTTTTTTAGAAGTTGGTGAAGAAATATTACCACCCAACACTACCTTGTTGCTATATACAGACGGTGTAGTGGAGCTAGAGAATGAAATGGACGAACAGTTTGGCTTAGAAAAAATAGTAAAAATGATCCATGCTTACTATCCATTAAAAATGGAGGATTTGAACAATCTTATTTTTTCGAAATTAGATGAATATCGCGGTGACTTAGATTACGTGGACGACACAGCGATATTTAGCTGTCGCTTTTTTTAACGGCTAAAAATCATTGAAAACTATAATTTAATCGCACTCCATTCCCCGTAAAACCTACTTGCAAATTGGGCCAATTGTCATTCAGTTTTTTGAATTGTCTATGGTTCAAATTAAACATCACTAAGTCGTAAACAAATAAAAATCCTCCTTGCAAGTAAAGTGACTTTCCATAACCAAAAGATCGGTCTGCTTTTTCCCCCTTTTGTGATAGCCCTTTGTTATAAATTGCCCAACCAGAAGCAATATAACCCAAGTCCAAAGCAATATTAAATAAATATACTTTTTCTATAGAGTGAGAATAGTCTATCAAACTCTTAAAGTCGGATTTGCGGGGTTGATAGGTGGAAAGAACCCCTAACCCTCCTAGGACCAAATTCACCGTATTAAAATAAAAATTCATCTCGTGAAACGATCGTCTCTTACCACTTGTGTTGGACATACCAATTCCACCTACAACCATATTTCCAACGGCCCAAGTACTTAAGGCAGTTAGTCCAACGCGAGCTATTTTGGTTTGCCGCGCAGTAATGTCTTGATAAATCTTTTGATTTTCAAGCGTATCTTGATTTGATTGAGCCATTAAATTCAAGCCACCGAAAAATGTGATAAGGACAAATAAATACTTCATAGACTAAATACGAGTATTGAAAGGATATAGTTCAATTTCATTTGTAAATTCAAAAAACAAATTCGTCAATGAAGGAATAGCTTTATTATTCTTAAATTGGCAAAGAATCAAAGTATGAACTATCTTCAGGGCCATGAAAGATCCAAATAGAATAATCCAAGACCAACCAAACAATCCTTTGCACGGACTCAAACTGGCTGATATTTTAGACTATTTAGTGAACAAATATGGTTTCGAAGAATTAGGTGAACAAATAAAAATTAATTCTTTTGTAACCAATCCTTCAATTAATTCTAGTTTGAAATTTCTGCGAAAAACCCAATGGGCTAGAGACAAAGTAGAGAGTTTTTACTTATACTCTAAGCGACAAGATAAGAAACTAGAAGACAAGAAAAAGTAGGTTTTAAGCAGTTATATTGGTACTGGCCATTATCGCATTAGATACATTTTCCCAAACTCTTTGGTGAAGTGGGAGTCTGCCCCTGAATCTCTATGTTTGATATCCTCGCCCGCAATTTGCATTTTCACGCGATATAAATATACCCCATTTGCTAAGCGATCGCCAAATTCATCCGTTCCGTCCCAAGCATATTGAGATATATTTCTCCCAATAAAAATTGGGCCGAATTGATCTTCTGTAATTTCACGAATCACCCTACCGCTTACAGTCATTATTTGAATAATCATTTCGTCGGGTACCTCGGTTCCTGTTAAAGTAAAAACAAATCGAGTACTAGTGCTAAACGGATTTGGATAATTCATCATATAGGTAATTGACGATTCTCGAATCACCTCAAAAGTGATGCGATAATCCATATCTCCGGATAAATTTCCACTTTTGTCCGAACCCTGAACAGACAATGTGTATTTACCATCCTCTAAAAACTTTGCCGGATAAATAATCTTGAATTTTTTAGTCCCAGGATCAGCAGGAATCCACTGCATCACATTCTGACCGTTTTCAACAAAGGGTATTCGCACAGGTTGTTTTCCTGGCGCAGTCAGATAGATCCCAAATAAGTTGGTGTCCAAATCGCTATCCATCACTTTCAGAAGATTTTCATCCTTTAATGAAATCACTATTTCAGAATTTGGGTTAACGATGTCGCCATTCAAAATATGTCTACCATCAAAGGTCACATCCAACAAAGGATTAATTCTATCTCCACGTACAGAAAAAGGAATCTGCAACAAATTATTAAAATGTAACTGTTCTGGTTGATCTAAAATTCCTGTTGAAGTATTATATGGGTTTACTTCCATCCAAAATATATTATTGCCAGTCAATCCGAGAGTTGAAATTAACAAGGTATCTCTAATGGTTTCTCCAATTCTTAGCGAATCTTGGCGAGGATAATCAATGAATTTTTTAAAATGATTGTCATCCTCAATCCAATAACTAATCAATAATGAGTCCATCGGAATGTCATAAATATTTCGAACGTCGACGGAGAAAAACAAATTTTTTCCTTCTTCAATAGTGTCGAGCGCATTACCCGTCCACAAATAACCATTTTTAGCGTCTATAGCTGCTTCCGGTAACTCATCATACAAAACATGCCACCTTTGTAATTGTGCTGGAGTTGTATTCACAGAATCTTGATAAATAGCTCTTACCTTTATATAAGGAGACACTTGAGCATCCACTAAGTTATTTAAATTTAAAATTGAATCACTTGCAGCAATCGCCACTTGAATTTTACTTTGGTATTGCTGATTTGCATTAAACTGTTCTATTTCCAAAAAGGTCGTGTCATTATTCAAACCTTGATAAGGCGTTAAATTCCAAAAGAATGAATTCCATTTAGAGGCTGGACCAATTAACGTAGATGTTTCTTGGCCAGTAGAAGACACTCCGACCATTGGAGCTCGCAAATGCACGGGGTCGTTAAAATCAGTTCCAAAAACCTGAATGGCTGTACTTGGGTCGCCTTTTTTAACAAAAAGGGCTGTCATCGTTATTGAATTTGTCGCTTTAACTGCATCAAAACCAAGTTGTGTTAGGGTTCCGAACATACCTGCCGAATCAATGGCGTCCCAATTGTCATATCGTGGACCAAATCGCGGGAAATATATAACCAAATAATGGCCATCTGGAACTTCATTTTTTACCATGTTTTGAAAAGCAGCCAATTGTCCAGCATTATCTTGTCTAAACAAAAAATATTTCTCCACACGCGGACGGCACGAGCCATTGTCGTTATAATTTCCAAAAGAGTGGTCTAGATTCAAGCCTCCATACCTTGTCTCCCAAGCAGTCATTGTAAGTGGGTCAACCACTCCTACTTGAATTTGCGGAATATTTTGACATAGTTCATAGTCCTGCTGTTCTCCATTGATCACCCAGTTATTCAACAAGGTACTATAGGCAGTAGAAAATACATTTGCTTCCAAAAAACTCGTATCGCTAGGGTCGAATAATTTCTCTCTATTCGATCTTAAATATTGAATTTGAGAATAGTTGTTTTCCTTAAACTGGAAAAAATGATCTTGCCCCCAGCCTCTCTTACCTTGAATATATTGAAAGGAAGATTCTTTCCAATTATATGGATTCTCTTGCAAAGCAACTCTCCAGAAACAAACGGTGCTATCTGTAAAAACAATTGGTGCAATTGCATTATTGGACACCAATTTCCAGTTGGTAGGTATTGCTTCTAATACACCTCCTGAAGATGTAATGTCTTGATATCGACGGAAAGGTGAATTAAACAAATCAGTGGTATCAATTTCAAAACGATAAGTTTTTATCGTCGCCAAAGGGTTAATCGTAGAGGCCTTTAAAACTATAGAATCTGTTGGCACAACGGCATATTTATGCGGAATTACCGGTTGAACTCCATCTATGTTAATGAAAAGTGTTTTCGTGACTTGATTATTGGTGATCTCATCATACATTTCAGAATAAAAAGACGGTAAATCTAACGTAAGAGTAATCTGATTTACACCTATACCTATATTGGGTTGGATGGGCATTTTGAACTCCAGTAAATGACTGTAATTCAATTTTGGAATTCGCACGAAGTAGATTGAATCGACATTACTTTGCGGGAAATTCCTTCTGATTTCTACATTAAATGTATCCGTAATTGATTTTCCCAAATTCCGAATATCTAATTGAACGATTATACTATCCGTTGTTAAGTCGATTTTTTCAGGTAAAAAAGTCAATCTATTCTCGGTTACATCAATTTCAGGCCGAGCGTGCCAGTTGATTCTTATCATCGGGTCTCCATTCAAACTCATTTGCAGAGCGTTGGACTCCAACAAATAATCCCCTGAATTAAAATTTTGAAGTACTGTTAAATTTCTTTTTATTTGATTTCCAAGAGTTTGACCATAAGCAGAACGCGACATTTCTGTATATAAACCACGGGTATAATTTGACAGTGTACTAGAAAACCCAAGAAAAACAGTCGAAATAAAAGCAATTGCTCCAGAATTTTCTGCGCGTACAAATCTCTCTGAAGTTGAAAAATCATTGGGCGTTTCACGGTGAAAGATATTCCCATTCAAACATGTATTGGCTATCACAAGAGGGTATTTACCTTGATTATTCCAATTGGCCGGATTTTCAATATTAATTTCAAAACCATTTGTTGCAGGATTCGCGTGACCAAAAAAGTTAATCAAACTCACCCCTTTTGAAAGTCGTTCAGTAATTTCATTGAACTGTGATGGATCGAAAGGGTCGGATGACTTTTTATATAACTTGGTTACATTTCCAGCAAAAAGAGAGTCTTCAATTATATTCTCCATTTGATCCAAATACGCCTGAAAAACGGTTTGTTGCAGTTGATCTGTTCCTCCACCAAAATGCAAAACTTGTTTCTGCCAATCTTTATTTTGAAAATCGTAAATACTATTGGGATCCTGTTGAGCATCAAATGCCTTTATTTTGTCCAAATAACTTAGTAATTGTTCATTGGTATTGACAGAAATCCTTCCCGTCGGAAT
>JAHKAT010000050.1 GCA_018825925.1 Bacteroidota bacterium
TCCGACGCTTTCGTTGTCTGGAAGTATTGGAACTGGATACACAAGTATCAACCCAAATGCATTCAGAGATCAATTCAGTTTGAATTTTAACCAACGAATTGGCTTATCATTGACTGTGCCTATTTTCAATCGCTACCAAACGAGAGCTGCGGTTCAAACGGCAACAATCAACATTGAAAAAGCAGAAATTCAAAAACAGCTCGCCGAAAAAACGATTTACACCAAAATTGAGACGGCTTATCAAAATGCCATTTCAGCGCAAGAACAAGTTATCGCTGCAGAAGCTTCGAAAGATGCAGCCGAAGAATCGTATAAATTGGCGCAAAAAAGCTACGAATTAGGCGCTTTGAGCACAATGGATTTAGTGATCAGTCAGAACACATATACCAATGCTCAACAGAACTTTTTACAAGCAAAATACCTGTCCATTTTGTACCACCAGCTGTTGGAATTTTATCAAGGAAACGACATTAAACTTTAATCATTGGAATCATGAAAAACGAAAAAAAATTCTTGCTCGCAACAATCGCCATTCTCGTTCTTGCCATTTCAAGCTTTACACTTTTTCAGAACGAAGAAGTAACAGCACCCGAATCGCTTACGCTTGAAAGTGCTTACGTGAATGATCCTTCAGACTTCCAATGTGCGGGACTCAACGTGGGTTATGTCGATCTCGATTCATCGGACCTTGATAAAGACACGGAAAAAGAAGCAATTGAACAGGAACAAACGGAAAAGAGTGAGCGCAAACAGCGAAATTTTCGCATCGACTTAGACGACATCAGTAAACTAATTATAGCATTTAAACGCTAATACATTTTAACCAATCAGATCATGAAAAATAAAAAAAAGATCATCATAGGAAGTATCGCCGTCATTCTTCTCGCAGTTGTAGCTTACTTCTTTTTGAAGCGTGATGAAGTGACTGTTATCGAAGCCAAAACCGTAGCTGCTAAAACGGCAAATGTAACAACCATGGTAACAGCGACAGGAACCATCGAGCCGATCACACAAGTGGAGGTGGGAACACAAGTTTCGGGCGTTGTTGAGAAAATCTATGTGGACTACAACAGCGTTGTTAAACAAGGTCAACTGATCGCCGAATTGGACAAAACCAATTTGAGGGCATCGGCTACGCAAGCACAGGCAGCTTATGATAACGCTGTTAGTCAACGAAATTACATGCAAAACATCTATGAAAGACAAAAGTCCTTGTTCAATAGTCAAGTGATCAGTAAATCCGATTTTGATGATGCAACCTACAATTACGAAATCGCCAAAGGAACAGTGACACAACGATATTCAGATCTTCAATCGGCTAAAACGAACTTGAGCTATGCCAATATTTACTCCCCAATTGACGGAGTTGTTTTATCAAGAGCGATCGATGAAGGTCAAACAGTGGCGGCAAGTTATAGCACTCCAACACTCTTTACCATTGCACAAGATTTGAAAGAAATGCAAGTGGAAGCGGATGTTGATGAAGCCGATATTGGGCAAGTAAAATTGGGACAACGCGTAGATTTCACCGTGGATGCTTACATGGGAGAAACGTTCAAAGGAGTGGTGACGCAAGTTCGATTGGATCCAACAGTGACTTCAAACGTTGTGACGTACACAGTAGTCATCAAAGCGGAAAATCCAGAGATGAAACTGAAACCAGGCTTAACGGCGACTATCTCCATATATACGTTGGAACTGACGGACGTTTTAACCGTTGAAGCCAAAGCGATCAATTTCAAACCGGAAGCGGAAGTACTCAAAAGCTACAACGAACAGCACGGATTAAAATCAAGTTCAGCTAGCAGCAGCAAAGTGGGAACGACCCTTTGGGTGTACGGAAAAGACGGCTCAATCACGCCTAAAACAGTTACGCTTGGCGCGAGTGACGGTGTCAATGTTCAAATCTTAAGTGGAATCAGCAAAGGTGAAAAACTGGTGTACAGCCTGAAAGGTGTGGCGAAATCAGAAGTGAATTCGGATGGTACGAGTGAAAGTCCTTTCATGCAAAGGCCACCAGGATCAGACAAAAAAAAGTAAGCTATGACGACGAAAGAAATAATCAATATAGCCGATTTAACGCGGGAATTTAAGATGGGAACCGAAACGGTTCGTGCCTTACGCGGGATTTCATTCGACATAAAAGAAGGTGAATTCGTAACGATCATGGGATCCAGTGGATCGGGGAAAAGTACCCTGTTGAATATCCTTGGATGTCTCGATCAACCGACTTCAGGAATTTACGAAATTGACGGTGTAAGTATTAAAGACTTGGATAATAATCAATTGGCGAAAATTCGAAACGAGAAAATTGGTTTCATTTTTCAATCCTATAACTTGTTAGCCAGAACATCCGCCATTGAAAATGTGGAGTTACCTTTGTTGTACAACAGCAAGGTATCTTCTGAAGAACGACGTGAACGCGCCATCAAAGCATTGGAACTCGTTGGTTTGGGAAATCGGTTTCACCATACTCCTTCTCAACTTTCGGGTGGACAGCAACAACGTGTAGCAATCGCTCGATCCTTGGTCAACAAACCCGTTATGATTTTGGCAGATGAAGCGACAGGAAACCTCGATACCCGCAATTCGTACGAGATAATGACCTTGTTTCAGGAATTAA
>JAHKAT010000051.1 GCA_018825925.1 Bacteroidota bacterium
CCGCAAGCTGATGAAGTGGTATATAACTGGCAAAAAGTACTACACAAAACAAAACCAAAAAGGCAGCGGATTTTTTACTTTGCACGTTGCCTTTGAAAAACAGAATGATGGATAGCAAAACAGAGACTGCCAAGAAAACTAAAAATACGCACCCTAAAAGAAACTCAATGATATCCGATATTCCATAAGGATCTTCCGGCAAAGGTGTCATTTCCTCTGTCATTGGCACTTGATTTGCTCCATAAACTGCTATTGAACTTGTAAATACAAAACATTCAACATTGTGTTTTACAGACTCATTGATTAAGTTAATACTTCCAATCAAGTTATTCTCGTAATTGAATTTTCGAATAAAGTGGCTTAACCCTTCTGCTGCATAAGCTGCTAAATGGTACACATATTTGAATTTGTACTTTTCAAAGATTTCACTCATTAAGCTTTCATCGGTAATTGATCCTTCAATAAATTCACAATTGTCAGTAATATTTATTCTGTAACCTCCGGACAAATCATCCAATGCAACAATATTATAATTGTATTTTTCTAATTCTCTAATTAAATGAGAGCCAATGAACCCAGCTGCGCCGGTGACTAATACGTTTTCTTTCATGATATTATAATTGATATTGTGTGTTTTTTCCTTTGGTAAATTCCGTCCAAGAGCTTACGCTACTTGCGCTTTTGATGTAATGTAGGTCTTCTTGGGATAACTCATTTGGGTTTTGATACCAGGGTAAGTGCCTAGCTTCAAATTTACCGGCAATTCTTAATGCTGGAACATAAGCGGCATCGCCTTTTCTATTTGGTAAGTATAAAGCAAAAGTTGTATCAATAATGGCATCGTAAACGTTTTCCTCCAACTCCTTTTCCCAATATTGTTTTTCCCATGCGATGACCTCTTTTTTATGTGGATAATAGTCAGGTAAATCATCAATTTTGAGCGCTGGTCCAATTTTTCCGAATTGTGGGTATTTGGTCAATATTCCTTTAAAATATTGAATGAAATCTTTAGGAAAGGCCTTGACCGGTATGATGTCAGGGTCGGTGTAGATGTAATGTGAATTTTTCAAAAGCAAAAATAGGTGAGTATCCCACAATGCTGTATGACCAACATTTTTATCTAAACGGAAAATAAAGTGTTTTGATTTTTTGTAATAGTCTAATAGTGGACCATAATTTGAATCATTATCAATGATATATAGTTTTTTAAAACCATATGATTCAAACCATTTTACTTGTTGTTGTAGGCATTCGAGTCTGTTGTAATTATTGATTACAACAGGTATATTATTCTTTGAGCTCAAAAAATTCTTCAACTTAAATAATTGTCTTAATACAAAGTTGTCAAATCTTCCAAAACCGACTTTCACATTAATAATCATCTTCCAATTAAAACTTTAAACAATCCGGAAATGTTCTTTCGGTTCAATTTCACTCCATTAACGAGAACTGCATTTAGAACATGTTTTCTTCGATGCTCTATGGTTCTATTGTTCGCTATACTCACCAGATTTTCAATAATCAAGTAGGATTCAAAAATATCCTGATTTATTGAGATAGTTGAAATGAGACTTTGAAAAGTGGTGTTTGACTCGTTGTTTGGGTTGGTTAGTTGTTTTAAAAAAACTGGAATCGAAAGTACATTTCCGATTGTTTTTAGGAGTAGTTCTTGTTCTTCGTGGAATTTTTCAAACCCCTCCCCAAATGATTTCGATTCACCGTGCTGCCTGAAGTGGGCAATTAAAAAGTCCAATAGCTCAACCTTGTTTTGCCCATACTTGCATAAGTACTTCATCCAAAGTTCATTATCAAAAATATAGCGTAATGATTCATTTACACCACCCAAATCCTTCATTATTTCTGTCCTGTAAAAGGTTCCAGGTTGATTCATTTCTATATTGAGCAATGTTTTAGTCGCATTTTTTTTAAGCCCCATTCTGTAGGTGTGACTATGCTCCATTGAGGGAAACCAATAGCAGCGGGTATAACCACAAAACACCTCACCTCGCGGGTTCTTTTGATAACTCTCAGCTAATTTTAAAAGGGACCCTGGTTCCAGGTAATCATCGCTATTGATCCAATTGACTATTTCTCCTGTTGTTCTTTCTAAACCCTTGTTGATGGCATGGGCTTGACCATTGTCTTTTTCGCTTACCCAATAGGTTATACGATCCTCGTACTTCTTTATTATTTCGACTGTTTGATCCGTACTTCCTCCATCGATGATGATGTATTCTAGATTCGGGTAGCCTTGATCAAGAATCGAAAGTATTGTTTCTTCGATGAATTGGCCTTGGTTAAAGCTGGGGGTTATTAGGGATATTTTGGGAATCAAATTCAATTGCTTGAGCTAATGATAGTATAGTACTTCTTGTAATCTAGAATTTTTTTTTCAAAAAAGTGGTAGGAAAAATAGCTTATCAAAATTGTAAAAAATAGTGAGTAGGTTAGGTGCAAATACCAAACATTTTGA
>JAHKAT010000052.1 GCA_018825925.1 Bacteroidota bacterium
ATGATTTACTGTATTTTCTGTTGAAGGTTTTTTTTGCTTCTTTGTAATATTTCAACGGAACGATAAGCATTCCAAAACATTCTCCTCTTTCTTTACCCAAGTGTTTATGGTGTACTTTATGCGCCTTTCTAATGGCCATAAAATACGGATGATCAATATCTCTCAACCATTTAAATCGGCGGTGAATATAAACGTCGTGCAACATGAAATAAGCGAATCCGTATGTGGCTATGCCATAACCTATCCATACCGCAACATAATTATCCACCATCATTCCAACCATGATACACAACCAAGAAGGTATAGCATAAATCAGAAAAAAGACATCATTTCTTTCAAAAAAGCCCGGTTCTTCTTGGTGATGATCTCGATGAAATTTCCACATAAAACCGTGCATGACAAATTTATGGGTACCCCATGCCATGAATTCCATTCCTAAAAAAGCAAACAGTAAAACAATCGGACCCCACCAGTACATATCACAAACAATTTAAAAGAATAAAAAACAATGTTAACAGCCAAAAAATTGCCCGAGCGACGTTACTGTCCTCGTGAATCTTAAAGCGTTCATACATATAATGCATTGGTAAAGATACGGCAAACCAGCACAAATAGTTGTAGAACGGAATTGCTCCGCCCTGCCAACTCCAATAATCCAATTTCACCGCAACAGGCTCTATGGCAACATCCATCAAAGTCATTAAACCTGCCGCACCCATTAAAATCATTCCTTTGTTTTTGAACAATTGTCGCGCTATAGCTTGACTCGATACTACCATCAAAATCCAATTTACCCCTATGATGTACGGAATTCCATCCAACTTTACACCCAAATTAGGTCCGTATGAATATTCGCCAAAAAGTAGTCCTGTATGCACACCAATCCACTCTGCGGCTATTCCCAATGAAAAACAAATCAATAGAAATAGAAAATATTTAAAGTCGTAGTTTTTCCGAGAAATGAAAAGTACCACAAAGGTTAAAAGTAAATTCAATGGACTTAAAGCTACCATTGTTGCACGTGCCGATGGAATAGACAATCCTATTAATCCTACGGTATAAAATATGGCTAAGAAAATGATCAAAAAACGATCACCCTTCAACCATTTACTCTTCAAAGCTTTACTGAATACGCCCATCTATTGCGTTTTTTATAGTTGTTTCAAAATTTCGAAATTCGAAGTCCAGAGCCTCGACTAACTTCTTGTTTTCATAACTGGTTCTACCAATCGCACTGTGTGCAGTATCTTTACTCATAGGCAGCTTTTTTCCAGTAAGATAAGTAAATACACTGCCTATAAAACCTATTGTTTTTAGCAAAAAAATGGGTACCTGACGCCTAGGTATTTTTACTTTCAATTTGGTGGAAATTGTTTGAAACAACTCTTTAAAAGATTGGTTACTTCCAATACATAGGTATCTTTCGTTATACATTTCCCTTTCCATCAGAGTCACCATTATTTCGGCAACATCACGTGCATCAACCGTAGCATTTGCCCCAGGAGGATAAAACATCGCTCCATTTTGGAGATGTTTAAAAATCGCTAAGGATCCTTCTTCCCATCTTCCAGCACCCAAAATAACGCAAGGATTTACAATCACCGCATTCAACCCTTCAGAAATTCCCCGCCAAACTTCCTTTTCTGCACTAAATTTACTGATAGAATAAGCCGAGGTGAATTTGGACTTCTTCCATTTGTTGGTTTCATCAACCGAACCTTCTTTTCCTCCGCCAATAGCTGCTGTGGAACTAACATAACACAATTTTGAGGCATTTTTATCCAAACAAGTATTCACCAAATTGGCCGTTCCTTCTCGGTTTATTTTCATCAACTTGTAAAAATCAGCACGATGAAATGAAACCAAAGCAGCACAATGATACACCTCGTCACCTTCCTGAATTAAATCCTCTAAATCAAGTAAGTCTAAGATGTCAATTTTTCTCCATTCAACTTTTGAAAAATACTGTTCCCCTTCTTTTTTGAAGTAGTACTGAAACAATTTTTGAACGTCTTGGATTTTACTTTCTGTTTGGTAACCCGCGATAATTTTTGAATGCTTTTTAACCAATTCACAAAGTAAATGACTTCCTAAAAGTCCTGTTCCTCCTGTTACAATAATCATACTGTAAATTTAGTCAAATCCCAATTCAATCAGCGGATCCCAAAAGTGGTTCTTGAAATTTACTATTTGATTGTTTTGCACCTTTATACCTTCTTTTTCTAACAGTTCCTGCATTTTACTCATGGTTTCGAAATGTGCTGCACCTGTCAATAATCCTATTCGGTTTACTACCCGATGCGCCGGAATTCCAACTTGAGTATGTGATGCATTCATGGCCCAACCGACCATTCTGCTCGATTTTGCAGTACCCAAGGCTTTTGCTATTGCTCCGTAAGAAGTCACTCTGCCTTCAGGAATTAAACGTACTACTTGAAATACTTTTTGGAAAAAATCTTCTGTCGCCTCAGATACTTTCATCGTTTGAATTTAAAATGACGAACGAATTTAAAATTTTAACCTACCAATTCGAAATTGGCTTGATTTTGGGCTATAAAATCCAAAATTTCCCTGATTTCATTCAAATCATATGAGGTTACTAATTTCATTCTGTACTCCTTAAAATGAGCTATTCCCTTAAAATAATTGGAATAATGACGCTTCATTTCTGCAATTCCTAATGTTTCTCCTTTCCATTTCACACTCATTTCTAAGTGATCTTTAGCTACTGAAACACGTTCTGCAATCGTCGGACC
This sequence comes from Bacteroidota bacterium, assembly GCA_018825925.1. Lineage (GTDB taxonomy): Bacteria > Bacteroidota > Bacteroidia > Flavobacteriales_D > Crocinitomicaceae > UBA2040. Next base: position 2,757 of record JAHKAT010000052.1, read on the forward strand.
AGCAAGGTGTTCGCCTGTTTTAACAAAGTGTTTTATCTCATCAAAAATCCATGGGTAACCGATGCTTGCGCGACCAATCATAATTCCATCAACACCATATCGTTGTTTGTATTCCAATGCTTTTTCAGGAGTATCAATATCGCCATTTCCAAATACTGGAATACGCATTCTTGGATTGTTTTTTACTTCGCCAATTAACGACCAGTCGGCGTCACCTTTGTACATTTGCTTGCGGGTGCGACCGTGAATAGAAATCGCTTCAATACCAATATCCTGCAATCGTTCAGCGGTCTCAACGACATATTTAGTGTCATCATCCCAACCCAATCTAGTTTTTACCGTCACTGGTAAATGAGTGGCTTTGACTATCGCTTCAGTCATTCGGACCATTTTTGGAATATCCTGTAAAATCCCTGCTCCTGCTCCTTTGCAAGCGACTTTCTTCACCGGGCAACCGTAATTTATATCTACCACATCCGGATTTGTTCTTGTGATGATTTCTGTTGCTTGAATCATGGAATCGATTTCTGAACCAAATATTTGAATACCAACAGGTCGCTCGTACTCGTAAATATCCATTTTCATCACAGATTTTGCTGCATCCCGAATCAATCCCTCAGAGGAGATAAACTCCGTGAACATAAAATCTGCACCGTGTTTCTTACAAAGTGCCCGAAAGGGTGGATCGCTAACATCCTCCATGGGAGCCAGCAACAACGGGAAATCCCCTAAATCTATATCTCTTATTTTCGCCAAAGTGGTTGCAAAGTTACGCCTATTCAGTCAAAAACGAAAAAAAGAGTTTTTCTCTGTGTCCTTTCTTCCTTCTTACTTGCCTTTATGGCAATATTCTTTTGGACCGATTTACTAAATCTTCAAGGTCGTTTTTTTCATTGATCGTTTGCTCACCTATGTTTAAAATCATCTGAGCATGTTTAATGACGTGCTTTTTGTGTTTCTCATTTTTCACAAACCCGTTAATTGTTTCCATCGCCTCCATTAAACGAATAATTACGGCCGTACTTCCTCCTGAAAACTGACGGATTTGATTAAATGCAGCATTTAAGACTCCTTCAAAATCTAAAGAATCGGCTATCACCCGTAGATTCTGATCATCATCAAATCTATATTTGGAAGGAAAATCGACTTGCGCCAAATAAGCCATAGTAGCTGTAAGATTATCAATACAAGCAATTGCTGTGTAAGGATCGTTCACCCCTGGAGATAAAGCTCTTGCTGCGATTTCAACCATTTGATGGATCGAGTACTCTAAATCTTGTTGCGGGGTTTTGGTTTTCGAAATGACAAATTGATTCAATATTTTCTTCATCTCTTTTTCTTCTAAACCTTTTTCAAGATGCAAAACGCCAATCTCAATTCCTTCAACTAAAAACCCACCTGGACGCTGATTCAATTTAAAAAGTCCATTATACTCGGTAACCAAAGTCATTAATGTTTCGCTGTCAATGTATTGAAGGTAACCATTTCGAGGTGCTTTTACTTGAATACAAACACCGTATTGTGCGATCTCTGCTTCGATATCTATGGAATTTAAATCATCATTCTCTTCTCCCATTTTTTCGGGAAACATCTTTACTACTTGCGTGGATATAAAATCGGAAATGTCCGATACAATTTTGTCTGCTTGCAAACTAATGGCTATTTGATGGATAAAAACGATCAGTAACACAATGTTTGCTATGGCCGCCAAAATGGCTATTAGAATAGAAATTGAAGGTATAAAAATGTAACCATCAACATCTTTGATAGCATTCAAAATCAACAAACAATAGAGATAGGTTGATATGTAGGATCCCAAAACGATTTGATTGAGCCTTACGTACATAAAGTTTTTAATCAAGCGAGATCCAAATTGAGAAGATGCCAATGTTAATGCAACCAAAGTGACCGAAAAAACCGTTCCGGCTACTCCTATCATTGCGCCAGAAATTGTCGACAAAATACTTCGTGCAGAATCTGAACTATTCACTAAAAAGAAACGAATCCATCCTTCGTGTGTTATAATTATGTTATTATCCAAGTACACCAAGCCCACAGACAAAAAGACAGAGCAACAAATCGTTAAAACTGGTAAAAACCAAAAGGTTGACATCAGTTCTTTCCAAAAGAAGAGTAACTTTTTCATACTTAAAAGGTTAAAGTGATACCGAAAGTAACGTCGTGAAATAATTCGTCAATCGGGACGATGGTGCGTGAATCATAGATATTTTGGTATAACAAACGTAGCCCCAAATATTTAGTAAGGTTGTAGGTTAATTCAGAACTACTTGCCATTCGGTAATTGGCCACTGGATCAGAAAACGTGGGCTGATAATAAACACTTATATCCAAATCGAATAAATCTCCAATCTTTTGTTTGTAACTGATATATGAATTTCCTCTAAATCTACAGATTTCAATAGGTGTAGTGATTGTGGGTAAAAGTACATCTGGAACTCCAGAATAATTCCACCTTTCAAATTCATAAAAACTACCCGCACCTATAAAAATACCTATATTTTCCTTTACCAAAGCTTGCCACCGAAAGTTTATACCTCCAGCATATTTTCGCTCTAATCCCCTGGCCTCTCGCCAGTTCACCTGCAGAAAGGGTTCAATCCCTATGTTCTTTCTCTGAAGATTCACATATTCTAAATACAAAAATCCTCCACTTAAAATTTGCTCTTTTCCGAAAACACTATATTCTACTTTATTCGCTAAGGTAAAGGCATGATTTTTAATTCGTACGGAAATATCAGAAGTATTTGTAATCTCAAGAAAATCTTCCTTCATGTTTCTAAACCTGAAATTGGGCGTGAAATTTCCTTTTAAAAACTTTGAGGTGTCCAACAAAACATTGAAATTTTCTGTATGTAACACTTGTGAAAAACTACGGTTGACGTGAATCGTAACCAATAAAAAAAAGATTATAGCTCGTATTGGTTTTATCATTTTCTTCAGTTTTTTGGTCGCTACGACCACTTTTGCATATTACTTTTTAGCCTCCAAATTTGGATAATAGCATGGTTCAAGTTGTAATAATTAATTCAAATATCAAACGGTATATGTACTTATTTCAACTTGAAAAAAGATAAGCGGCTGACCTTTAGATTATTAAAAACCGAGCTTAATATGATTGAAACACCGCTTTTCACACAAAAAAATTGCCGTTTAAACGTTTGCTACCAAATTAATTACTGCCGTAATAACCTTGACTTATTCCTGTTGAATCAAATTTAAAGGCTGTTTCACTTGCTGATTTATCCAACTTATTGTTTATCGTTAAGCCCCATAAAACCAACTCCATACAAAAATATTGTTCCGCTTTATCTATTTTACCAGCGTATAATTCTACCAGGGTGACCAATGGCGAAACGGAATGTAGGTTTGCATAAAATTCCTTATCTGTGTCTGTATAGTTCAATTCGAGAAAGTTGTTGTCAAACCACTGAATCAGATCGGTATATGGGGTTTTCACGCCTTCTTTTTCGAGTTTTGATATTCGCGGAAATATTTTCTCAAACTGTGTCATTACGGCGCTATCAATCAATATTTTGGCAACCTCATCGGCTCCTTCTTGTTCTCCTTCGTACACCAACTCTACCTTTCCTGTGATAGATGGAATAATGGACATGAAATCTACCAAGCGAATAGTCGTTGAATCTGAGCCTGTTTCTATCATTCGCAATTTTGCAGCCGCCATCAGATTTTCCATTGCACTAATGGTTAAACGGGCACTAACACCACTTTTAGCATCTACATATTCACTGTTTCTGGCTTCAAAAGCTACCTCTTCCAACAAATTCTTCGCCAATTCAGACACATGAATACTGGCTTTATCGGTTTTCGATATTCTTGCCTCTTGCTCTGTTATTTTACGAGCCAATTCAATAGATTTCGGGTAATGGGTGAAAATTTGTGATCCTATTCTATCCTTTAAGGGGGTAACTATACTTCCTCTATTGGTATAATCTTCTGGATTTGCTGTGAAGACAAATTGAATATCCAATGGCATGCGCAACTGAAAACCACGAATTTGAACATCGCCTTCTTGCAAAATATTAAACAAGGAAACTTGAATTCGCGCTTGTAAATCAGGAAGCTCATTCAATACGAAAATGGAACGATTCGCCCTTGGAATCATCCCATAATGTAAAACACGCTCGTCTGAATAGGGCAATTTCAAAGTCGCTGCTTTAATTGGGTCAATATCACCTATTAAATCCGAAACATTCACGTCGGGAGTGGCTAATTTCTCAAAGAAACGGTTGGAGCGATGTACCCAAGAAATAGGTGTTTCATCTCCTTTTTCAGCCAACAAGTCTCGTGCGTATTTAGAAATAGGTTGAAAGGGACTATCGTTGATTTCGGAGCCTTTCACTATCGGCATATATTCGTCAAGTAAATCAACCATACTTCTCGCTATTCTGGTTTTGGCCTGTCCGCGTAAACCTAAAAGATTAATGTGATGACCTGCTAAAATCGCTTTTTTAAGCTGAGGAACCACCGTGTCTTCGTAGCCCCAAAGTCCTTCAAAAACAGGCTGTTTTGCTTTGATTTTTGCAATTAAATTGGCTTGGATTTCTTCGTTGATTGTTTTGTCTGCATATCCAGATTTCTTCAATTCTTTAAATGTGATGTCTTTTTTCATCTATATTCTTTTAATTCTATTTTTTTCGTAATCTTCAAATATCATCTGACCCAATCCAGAAAGACCTGTTAGAAAAGCTTTTCCATTGTTTTGGGCAGTAAATAATTCCACAAATTGACGCAGATATGGATCTTGAGCAATCATAAAAGTGGTGATGGGTATTTTTAACTTTCTTGCTTGAGCGGCTTTGTTTAAACATTGTACAACTATCCTTTCATCTAATCCGTTGCTGTTTTTATAAAATTCTCCAGACGGCAAGTGCATGCAACTTGGTTTTCCGTCCGTTATCATGAAAATTTGTTTGTTCGTATTTCTTTTTCTCCTAAGAATATCCATTGCTAATTCCAAACCAGCAACCGTATTGGTATGGTAAGGCCCAACTTTCAAATAAGGTAAATCTTTAATTTTAATAGGCCAAGCTTCGTCTCCAAAAACGATAATGTCAATTGAATCTTTGGGGTACTTTCTATGAATCAATTCGACCAAGGCCATCGCCACCTTTTTTGCCGGGGTAATTCGATCTTCGCCGTATAAAATCATAGAGTGACTGATGTCTATCATCAACACTGTACTCATTTGTGCTTTGTGCTTGGTTTCTTCAACAATTAGGTCGTTTTCTGTCAAACGCAAGTCGCCTATACCGTTGTTGATTTGTGCGTTTTTCAAACTTTCAGTCATGTTGACCAAGTTTAAATCATCTCCAAACTGATAGTTCCGATTTTCTCCATCTCTCTCGTCGCCAACACCTGTTTTTGTCGTTCGGTGATTGCCAATTCCACTTTTCTTTATTTTACCAAATATTTGGTCCAAAGCATATTCTCTCAAGGCCGACTCCAGTTTGGCGGTCAATAAGTTTTTACCTGTACCCTTCCCTGAGTTTCCGTCTTCAGGGTCAATTTCTTCTTTGATATAACCGCGCTTTTTGAGATCTTCTTCAAAATCTTGTAATGAATAATCTTCGTTGAAAATATTGTATTCCTTATCCAAAGTGTCGAGCCATTCAAAAGCCTCTTCTAAATCACCAGAGGTATGGGTCAGCAATTCCTTGAAAATATCAAACACTCGGTCAAAAGGCGAAACATCCTCAGGTATATGCTTGCTGAAGGTAAAACCTTTCCCCAAATTAAAATCGATGCCCTTCATAACCTGCTGCTTTGCTATTCTAACAATTGTGAACCTACAATGTTCTTGTAAATTCCATTCTATTAAATATACTGAAAGAAAAGGGATCTGGTTTGAACGCCTCCCAATTCAACCCTTGTTCGAAGTGTCAATTAAGAATTAATAAAATGCCCGTATTCCATTTTACTTTAGAATTAACGCCCTTCTTCTTTGATTATTCGAAGCATCGTTTTTTGGATTTTGACCGTGCGTTTCTTTTATTTATGCCTGTGTTTTGGTTCCCATATTAGTCTGACAAACGAGCTTAATCTTTCATTTTGTTTGACTACAGGAATTCCTGCCACAATTCCAATCAAAAAGTTGTCCGCAATGCCTAAGCGCATTTGAGGTCGAATAGTTAAGTCAAAAACTTTATTGTCAACTGTTTTATTGAATTCAATACCTATAAAATTTCGTGTCCCAGTAATCATATAATGAAAACTTGTATTGATATCATAGGTAGTGTGAAACTTATTGGAGTTGAAATTTTGTTCAATCATTGGGCCTGTATAAATCAATGTATGAAAGTTATTTCCCCATCTTTTTGCCGCCACAAAAAACGGATTATATAAATTTCCTTTTACGTATGGGCTTCCAAAATTTCTGAAATCCGAAAGTTCAAACTCGTTGATATAACCAATTGCCATGGAAGTTGCTAATGGTTCACTTACGAAGAATGACCATTGAGTTGCCACTTTGATACTATTTAAACTATTTGAGGGGATTGAATCCTTAACTATCCCACTTTGTGGTGCGTAAAAAGTAAAAGGCAATTCTACTTCTAAGCCCAAGCGATCAATAGGTGCCCATTCATATTCAATTAGAGCTTCATAAGCATCAAATTTTAAATTATCCGTTAATCCTAGACCTATGTTCCACTCTTTTTCACCTTTCCGCGCTCCCAAATCACGTATCAAGTCAATATAGAGCGGTTCTGCGTGAAATACTTTATCTGGTTCTTTATGATCTTCTACCTGTTGAATATAGATACTGTCCTTTTCAGACTTTGTGATTTGAGCTATTGAATAAGTTGATGCCACCAATAAAATGGACAGCACCTTGATTGTTTGTAAGTTCATTCTTGATTTGTTTTTTAAGCATAATGAGATATTCCAACACTTTTTTAGTGCTAGTAATTGTCCTGTAATAAAAAAAAAATCAAGCTTTGGGTGGTGGTATGTCGAGCTTTTCAAAGCCCTTGGTCAAAAATGTGTTGAGGTTGGGGAAATCTTGCTTATATGTTCCGATAAATAATTGCTTAATAACCCAATAAGTCTTGTAGTTATTGAACCATTCTATTTTTAGATTCGTCTTTTTGTTAGGGTCTTCGGGGTCTTGGTCATCAAACTCCTTAAAAGCATCGACATAACCTAAAACCTGTTCAACAACCATTTCAATAATGCTTTCCTGATTGTTTATTGATAAATCTTCTGGTGTATTATTGCGATTATAATCTGTCGTATCTACACTTATGTTGAGCAGAAAGAGACCGAGCAATCCCCAAAGGATTTTAGTAAATACGCAATTTCTTATTTGAATTAACACGGTTTAAAACTAACGTTCTTTTGTCGATTTTCTTATAAAGCCACCAACTTTTTAGCTATGAAATGCATGGGGTGAAAAACAAAACTCAATAGTAAATTGAAGAAGAGTAGTTGAAAAGTAAATAGGCTTATTGCTAATTTCAATGGTCAGTTTTACACTTCTATTTACTAGTTGCCAAGTAAATTTATAAAATTAAGGTTTGTACTTGGTGAAAAACTGGTTTTTTTCTTGAAATTACTGCTTTTTTCAAATAAAAAAAGCAGATTCACGAAGTGATAATTGGCGCAGGTTTTTAGGCCGTGGTATCTGTATAAAAAAGCCCCTCATTTCCGAAGGGCTCTTAATCATTTAGGAATACTTATTTAATTTTTCACGAACGTTAACTCGTCTGTTCCTCCATTACCACCACTAACATCATTTAGTTTAAGTTCCGAAGATGTATGAGAAATGATATCCCAATCATCATTGAGATCCTCAAAATCGTTCGTTAGTTTAAAATAAATATTAAAGTCTAAATCATCTGGACTATCATCATTGCTATTACTGTCCGTTACACTCCATGTTCCCGAATATGTGTTTGATCCATTCACAGCGGTCAATGTTCCATCACCGTTAAAAGTAAAATTGTATGAATTGAAGTTCGCCGTTTCGTTTGTGCCAGAGTCATTAAAATAAGTTATCCGCCATGAACCACTGGTTATTTCTTCTTCAATATTCTCCATTTGCTTAACATCTTCTTTTTTACAAGATGTAGCCGAAAGAATTAGCACAACTGCGCCAACTAAAATTTTGAGTTTCATTTGTTTGTTTTTGAAATACAAATTTCAACTTTTTTTAAACTCAAAGCAATTGAAAAGAGCTAAATGAAAGAATAATTACTGACAAAGAATTTAGCGGCAGCATGATCGAAATTATATCAGCATCAATTACACATTTTAAGTCGCAATCTCCCACAAACACAACCCAATTTCTATTTATACAAAATCTCTTTCCAAAAAAACCTTAAACTACTGATTTCGAATAATCAAAATGACCATCCCACAACAACAATTATTTAACCAGGAATTTCTAGGGAATAGTGTTTTGTGATTTTAGGAAAAAAAATAATTTCGAAAGTTCGGCTTTGCGCTTTGTTATAGAACTGGTTTTTTCCTTAAAATTGAAAATATACAAAAGGCTTGCTCACATCCGAAACGGCTTGGTACATGGCTATTAAAATGACACAAACGGAAAGTGCTTTGGCGTATAGCGGCATGGCTTCAAATTTTAGTTCCCACTTGGTTTTCATGGCTTGTGGTACCCAGTGAACAATATAGCCCAAAATCATCACCACAAATACTGCTTGGTAGGTTTCAATTACTTGCACAAAAACAGACCATTCAAACCCGAAATGATTCATAATGCGGTCAAGCATTAATTCCGGCTGACCGTCACCTTCCAAACGGAACCAAATACGGGTAAAGGTGATGAAGTTAAAGGTCAAAAATATTTTCCAAAAATGAACCAGTCTTCCTTGGTTGGCTTCGTACGGACTGATACGTTTCCAGTAATTGTACAAAATCAATGCGCAGCCGTTCATCGCTCCCCAAATCACAAAGTTGACACTCGCGCCATGCCACAAACCGCCAATAACCATGGTGATAAGTAAGTTCAAATCGCGGTGGATGTATTTTTTGAAATTTTTAATAAATAAAACTCCGTAGATGTACAAAATCATCAAACCGATATACACAAATATCAAGGCATACCACCCGGTAATAAGGAGCAAGAAGAAGAATATAATTAATGTGGCTACATACGTTCCTATACCCCCTGTTCGATTTCCACCCAAGGGAATGTAGAGGTAATCACGTAGCCATGAACCCAAAGATTTGTGCCAGCGACGCCAAAAATCGGCCACGGATGTCGCTTTATAAGGCGAATTAAAGTTCTCCAACAATTTAAAACCCATCAATCTGGAAAGTCCGATGGCGATGTCGGTATACCCCGAAAAATCGCCGTAAATCTGCAAGGAATAACCCCACATGGCCAGAATACTCACAAAACCAGGATAGGCTTCGGGCGAATCTGCCACTTGATCGATAAAATGAATGGCGATATAATCAGCAAGTACAATTTTCTTAATCAATCCTTTTACGACTTGAATCACCGCCCAAGAAAAATCGCTGTTTTGTAGTTGAAATGGTTGTTTAATTTGAGGAATGAAATCTTTAGCGCGGACAATCGGTCCGGCTACTAATTGTGGGAAAAATGTGACAAAAAAGGTATAATGAAAAAAGTGATTTACCGGTTCTATTTCCTTTCGATAAATATCCACGATGTATGAAATACTTTGAAAAGTGAAAAAGGAAACACCAACTGGCAATAAAATACGCTCTACAAAAGTGCCTTCTCCCATAAAACCATTGCCCCATCGAGCAAAATGATTAAACACTTCTACATTCGTATGAAACAAATCATTGAAGGAACTGGTAAAGAAATAAGCGTATTTGAAATACCCTAAAATCAGCACATTCAAAGTAACGGTTAAACCAATTATTAGTTTTTTTCGCTTTTCCGTCTCCGCAACGAAGATCCATTTTCCCATGAAAAAATTTAAGACCAAACTCGCGCTGAGCAGGCAAACATAGAATCCGGACGACTTAAAGTAAAAGAACAAACTGACCACCGTGAGAAATACACTTCGAACGAGGAAAGTTTTTTTCATACGCGCCAAGAGGAAAACAAAAACGATAAACAAGAGCCAGAAATCGACGTAGCTCAGTCCAAAATAAAGCCTATCAAAAAACAGTTTGTAGACCAAATAACCCAAATAACCCAAATTGATAATCAACAAGGATCGCTTTTTTTCCGACGACTCTATGTTTTCGGAGAGTAGATAAAAGGCATTCAAGCCCACAGCAAGCAGCAAAAGAGCAGTGTCATAAAATTGAAAAAACACCAAGCCGAGCGTAACGGCTGTTGCAGTGCAGATGGTTTTCCATTTGGTGTCAAGATCAAGCAAGACATACAGGCCCATCACTGCTACAAAGAAAAACCAAAAATTGAGCTGAGTGAAGATCAACGGGCTAACGCTGTCGTAATCAAATCCAAAAATGGTGGTCAGCCTACTAATTCCTTCCATATCCATTCATCAGTTGATTCAACTTTCGTTCTCCAAATTGCTTTAAAAACTTACGAAAAGCGTCTACGTACAAATCGCCCTTCAAATGGTAGCCTTCTGCGGTAAAATGGACATAATCGCTCTTCATTAATTGCACTTTGTACCAAGTTGCCGAAGAACCGAGTTCGCCCATTAATCCATAAAAATCCCAAACAGGGCACTGGTATTTTAAAGCCAATTCACAGATCATTTCTCTTTCTTTGGCAATGTTTCGATTCAAATATTTTCTTTTGTAGTAGGAGTCGTTGGGCACTGTTAAAAGAATTGCGCATTTTGGATTAGCGTGTAAAACGATTTGTATCATTTTCTCCAAGTTAGCTCTATAGACCTCCGGTTTAAATTCGCTATTTGGAACATTTCCATCATTGGTGCCAACGCTAAAAGCGAATAAATCTGGAGGTAATGTTTTTAATTCTTGCTCAAAGCGTTTACAATCCAAGTAAGAATATAAGCCAGCACCATTCACGCCGATGGCAGAGTACGAAACTCCCGGTAAATCATTCAACAATTGAAAACCATAAATTTCTAATTGATAGGACTCTGCTATTTTTCGGGTAAATTGCAAATCGAAATCGTCCATCAATTCTAAAAACGTGATTTCCGTATAGCCTGCTTGTAAATCGGTAAACTGTCGCCACCATAAAATTTCATCCTCTGCCCAATTCAACTCAAACGGCAATTTACCTTTGTTGTGAAAAATTCGAATTTTATTGAATTGAGGTTTCACTTCCGTTCTATCGTACTTAAAACACATATTAATAATAGAATCCGAACAGGTAATTTTAGCCCCAAGCATTCCAAATTCTTCACTTTTATGTGCTTGTACACTACAACGGTAACCTTTCCAAGCATTCAACGAACTGAATTCGTAATTCCACGGATTATTGGACCCTGCCAAATCAAACGGAAAAACCCATCCCCGTTCGCCTTCTAGTCCTTTCCAAGCAGTTTGCAAATAAGTTCGAATATCGTGAGAATAAATATCGGCCTGTAAATGAGAGCCACCGATGTGATAAAAATTCAACTTCGTGTTTTTCTTCGCGACCAAATCTTCCATTTTATTGTACAAGTGCGACCAATTTGGCGATTCATCCGAGTAAAATTGAAAATAGTTCTTCGCGTAATTGACTTGTGGATATTTTATTAAATAACTGGAGTCTAAACCCATTAACAAATCAGGTTGATACGTCGATAAACTATTTGGAGAAGGGGTTTGTGCCAGCGTAAGCTCTTCATTCGAAAAGGCAAAAACAAACAATAAAACAAAGGCTATAAAATTCAATTTTCTGGTTTTTCTAGATATTGATTAATCAAAGCGTCGTAAAATAATTGAGAAGCAATAACTGCTCCTTTGGGCGTAAAATGAATATAATCTTTTCCCGCTAACCCTTTCTCTACCCACGACGGCATAGAGTTTTCACCACCCATGGCATCAAATAAATCCCAATATGGAATCCCAAGGCCTTTGGTTACTTTCTTCAATTGTTCCACGCAATAAGGCAACATTGGAAAAGTTTGGTAGGTGCCATCTATTAAAACCGACATATCGCTCGGTCCTACAAAAAGTATAAATGCATTGGGTCGCAATCTTTTCAAGGTTCTCAATTGCCCTTGTATATAATTGGCGAAATTCTCCACTTTTTGTTTGTCCTTGAGCATAGGCATAGAGTTTCCACCAAATTGCATGATGATCATATCAGCCGATAAATCGCTTAATTGCTGTGCAAAAAGAGTTTGATCTATGGAACCAAAAAACGTACCACTCGAACCGCGCATCGCAATATTGTCCACTTGAACTCCGTAATCTCCATCCAAAGAAAAGCCCATCACATTCGGACTCAATCGTCCTTTGAAAATAAATTTCAACACCCCAGGACTGGAAGGAAAGCTCAAGTTTACGGAATGATATTTACCATCCGTTTGCAGCGCTTCTTCATGGATCAACTGTCCGTTTTGAAGAACTTGTAAATCACAATCTTCGAAACAAGAGTTATAAAACATTTTTACATTGTTGTAATTTTTCGCTCGGCCATATGCGTTGGAATGCGGAGCAATTTCTATCCATCCTTCAGAGATGGTGGTGTCGGTTGGGTCTACTTTTTCAGGCGTAAATCTAGCTGCGCTGTTCATCACCCCGTATTTCCTATTCGAAAGTTTTTCACCACCAAAACAAGTAAATCTTTTGAAATTCCCGCTAAAACTTTGTTTAAAAGAAAAGGTTGGATAAACATTATTTGCCGGGATGAGACCAGGTCCATTTCCTCCAAATCGCTCTTGCAAACGCTGTCTGACAAAGGAAGTCATCCGGTCGCCTTCAATTTGTGAATCACCAAAATGCAGAATGCGCACTTTTTTCTTGTTTACCGATAATTGTTCTAGAACTGCGAAAAATTTCTGAAGTTGTTTTTTGTACCGCATTAGAAGGAGCCCCCATATCGCCATTTGACTTTCCGGTATATTGCAGCGGTTCCGTTTCGGAAACAACCAAAGAAGTATCCACACTTTGAACAATTTGCGTAATATCCTTTTGAACGATTTTCTTTTTAAACCACAATTTTTCGGATGAAAAAAAAGTAATTCTCGTGAAACCCAAATTAATGCCGTCATCCGGAATTACGTAACTAGAAATGCCCAGCACAATCATTATGGAAGCAACAAAAAAGAAAACTTTGTATTTAGGAATGTCCGTCATCAGCCCTGCAAAAATAAGGAGGAGAATTGAATTCCGTGTGAATTTAGTATTTCCACTTAGAACAAGGCTTAAAAATGCGAAAGAAACCTTGGTTTTTATTTCTTTTTGAAAACCATAGGTCGTACATTTTTTTATTTTTACCGTACAATGAGTACTTCAATCAACGAATTAACAAAAGAAGGTTCGCTTTACCTTCAGCAACACGCCAGCAATCCAGTACATTGGAAGTCATTTTCAAATGCAGCCTTTGAGCAGGCTAAAAATGAAAACAAACTCGTTTTAATTAGCATCGGCTACAGCGCTTGTCACTGGTGCCACGTCATGGAGCATGAAAGCTTTGAAAATGAAGAGGTTGCCAAAATAATGAACGAGCATTTTGTTTGTATTAAAGTAGACCGTGAAGAACGACCTGATGTCGATCAAATTTACATGGCGGCAGTTCAAATAATGACCGATAGAGGAGGATGGCCTTTGAATTGTTTTACATTGCCCGACGGAAAACCAATTTATGGAGGTACTTATTTTCCAAAGGACCAATGGATTCACATCCTACAATCACTGGTTTACACCTATGAAAAAGAGCCCGAGAAAGTTTTGGAATATGCCAATGAATTAACGGAAGGTATTTCAAAAAGCGAACTCATCGACCAAGCAGCTGTGCTTACTCAGTTTCCTATAGACAAGATAGAAGAACTTATTTTGCGTTGGACAAAGAAATTCGACATTCAAGAAGGTGGACCAACCAGTGCGCCTAAATTTCCACTGCCGAACAATCATGAATTCTTACTTCGTTATGCCCTAATTCACGCCAATGAAACTGTTTTAAAACAAGTGGAATTGACGCTTCAAAAAATGGCGCGCGGTGGAATTTACGATCAAATCAGAGGTGGATTTGCACGCTATAGTGTAGATATGTTGTGGAAGGTTCCGCATTTTGAAAAGATGTTGTACGACAACGGTCAATTACTTAGTTTATATGCCGCCGCTTATCAAAACGCTTCTAAAAGTGAGTACGCTACTGTTTTAAAACAAACCACGGAATGGTTATACGATGAAATGCTTTCTCCTGAAGGAGGGCTCTACTCTGCTGTTGATGCCGATAGCGAAGGAGTAGAAGGAAAGTTTTATTGTTGGGAAAAAGAAGAATTTGAAAAAGCATTACTCAAGGATCAAAAGTGGGCTTTGGAATATTACAATATAAACCAACGAGGCTATTGGGAAGATGATTTTTATATATTGCTTCGTACTATTAGTCCTGAAGCTTTCGCTAAAAAATTAGGCGTTTCTGATGCAGAGTTTAAAGAAATGGTAGAAAATTTAAACGATCATTTATTATCCATTCGAGCTCATAAGGTGCGGCCACAAACCGATAAAAAAATAATCACTTCATGGAACGCTTTGGCACTTTCAGGATTGATTGCTACAGATGAAGCACTAAAAGATTCGACAAGCAAAGTATTGATCCAACGAGTATACAAGTTTCTCAGTTCAGAAATGATTGAACCAAACTTTCAAGTACTTAGAAATTATAATCAAGGAAAAGCCTCCATACCAGGGTTTTTGGAAGACTATGCTGCGCTAATCCAATCTTTTATTGATTTGTACTTGTATAATCTGAATGTCGATGCCTTGGCTCTCGCTAAAAATCTAACCGAATATGTGCTGAGGAAATTCAAACATCCTGAAAGCGGAATGTTTTATTTTTCAGAAGAAAATGAGGAATTGATTGCGCGAAAAATGGAGTTACACGACAATGTGATGCCAAGCTCTAACAGCATCATGGCAAAAAATCTTTGTCGCTTAGGAATGATTTTAGATCACCCAAAATACACTCTTCATAGCCAACAAATGGTCTCCAATATTGCCGATGGGATGGAAATGTATGGCAGCGGTTATTCCAATTGGGCGGATTTATACCTGCATTTTTCCATGAAAACACATACAATTCTAGTTATTGGAGAACATGCTTTGGAAGGAGTTCGTCAGTTGAAAAAACTAAATTCACCCTCACTTTTTGTTTATGGATGTAATCAAAGAGGTACCGATTTATTCCGTGACAAGTGGGTTGCAGGCGAAACTTTGTATTATTACTGCTTCGATCAAACCTGTTCAGCACCAACGAAAAATCTTCAAGAAATACTCGATAAATTAGATCAGAAATAGCCCAAAAACGAGTTCCTAACTAAAGAAATTTTCACAAAAAGCCATGTTCCATTTAAAATCTGAAAACAAGTAACATTCAAACCCATTAAAACTTGTAAAATCCTTACCTTTACGGCTCAAAATTTGAATGTATGAGCTTATTGACCGTTGGAAGTGTAGCCTTTGATGTCATTGAAACCCCTTTTGGAAAAACAGATAAAATAATTGGTGGAGCCGGGACCTACATAGCCCTGTCTGCATCGTTTTTTGAAAAAAAC
>JAHKAT010000053.1 GCA_018825925.1 Bacteroidota bacterium
AATATGGCTATATATATAAAATGCATTTTTAAAACGGACTTTTAAACAAGCCAAAGGGTGTTCCTTCCAAATCTTTTGCTGAAACTAAAGGAGAATCGACTAACCAATCAATATTTAAGTCCTTATCATTCCAAGCCACAGATCCTTCACTTTGCGGAGCATAAAAATCGGTGCATTTATAACTGAAAATGGTTTGATCCTCAAGCGTTGCAAAACCATGCAAAAAACCCTCCGGAATATACAATTGGCGTTTGTTTTTTGCTGATAATTCAATCGCAACATACTCTCCATAAGTTGGAGAATTCGTTCGAATATCCACGGCAACATCTAAAACAGATCCTTTAATTACGCGCACCAACTTTCCCTGTGCATGCGGTGGTGCTTGGAAATGTAATCCTCTTACCACTCCTTTATTGGACATTGACTCATTGTCTTGAACAAAAAGTAATGACCGGCCAATAAAATCTTCAAATTTCTGTTTGCTGAAGGTTTCCATAAAATACCCGCGGCTGTCTTCAAAAACTTGGGGCTCGATTAAAATTAAGTCTGGAATGGAACAAGGTGTTAAATTCATTTGCCAAAAATACGTTTTAACAGTGATTTTTTAGGCTTCGATTCTTCGTAATAGCCATAATTATTTCCGTAACCATAGCCATATCCATATGATTTACGACTTCCAACAACTCCGTTCATGATGATGTTCAATTTTTGAATTTTCTGAACATCAACGAGTTCTTCAACCCTTTCTGCAAAATTTCTTTGTGAATAATTGGCTCTGAAAACATAAATTGGAACATCCGCTTGAGCCAACATATGAACCCCATCAGAAACAACTCCAACCGGGGGATTATCAAAAACAATTACATCATATACTTGTTTCATTTCTTCAATAATATTGGCCAATTCTTTGCTCAACATTAATTCTGAAGGGTTTGGTGGGATTGCTCCCGCGGAAATAAAATCTAAATTCTCAACCCCTGATACTTGCACACATTCTTGCCAAGTAACTTGTCCAATTATAGCATTACTCATCCCAAGGTCATTGGGAACATTCATGGCAATATGAATTTTGGGCTTGCGTAAATCCAAGTCGATTAAAACTGTTTTTTTATTGGTCATCGCAACAATCGCCGATAAATTTAAGGCAACGAATGTTTTACCTTCACTAGACACCGAGCTACTAATCGCTATGGTTTTATACTTAGGATTGACAAAACTTAAATTGGTCCGAATAGCACGCAAAGCTTCCGAAACGATAGATTTTGGTTGGTCATAAACAATTACTTCAGAAAACTCCATGTCCTCTTCTAACTTTGGTATAGAGCCTAAGTACGATAGATTGGCTGGTAAAATTCTTTTTAAATCCTCTATGTAGTTAATCTCATTAAAACGCACATATTTAATAAAAAGAAAAATAAACCCCATGAAAAATCCTAAACCAAGGGCCATAGAGTATATTTTTTTATGATCTGGAGAAATTGGGGTGTAATTATCCTCAGCCCGACTCAATATCCGGTGATTGCTACTAAAACCAGCATCAGAAATAGAATACACCACTTTTCGTTCCGTAAAAAGTGCAAAGTATTTTTCATTCAGGTCTTGAATATTGCGCAATCTGCCAAATTCTAGTTTTTTTTCAGGCACATCATAAGAGTCTCCTTGGATTTGGTTCAATTTCGCTTGAATTAAACGGATGTTCTCTTTAAGTCTATCCTCGATTATTGACGCACTTTTTCTGATTGAACCCATTTTTATCTGAATTCTGGTATTTAATGTTTTTATCTGAGGATTATCTTCAGTCACTGAATAAAGTAAATCTTCTTTTTTCTCGAGCATCTCATGAAGCTCATTAATTCGTTTTGATAGTGCTTCCTCAAAAGTGCTCCCAAACATTTCCGGCAATAAGCGATATACTTCCAAACGACTAGGTTCTGATTTTAATTTTGCATTAACGCTCTTAATCAGTCGTAACTCTTGCTGTTGCTCAGTAATTTCTTCTTGAAACTTAGTGATATTGCCAGACATTTGAGACTCTGTCACGTTGGGGTCAACAATATTTGCCTTTCGCTGATAGGATATTAAATTGTCCTTAGATAGCTCTAATTCAGATGCTAAACTATCCAATTGAGTCTCGATGTATTTTAAAACATTCTCCGATCCTTTTCTTTTTTGTTCTAAATCGTAGGTAAAGAAACTCTGTACCAAGGCATTAAGAAAATCTTTACAGAAAGAAGGATGGAAAGCCTGAAAATCGATCAAAATGGTTTTTGCTGCTGGATCTAAAGGTGTTACACTTAAATTTCCTAAATATTTTGACGATAAAGAAGTAACGCTATTGAATGTAAAAAAATAACCATCTAGAGGATTTGAATAAATTGGTGAGCCATTTGGGATTTTAATTACAATGTCAAAATACTCATTGTTAATGTGTTCATTAATCAATCCTTCTGTACTTTTCAATTCACCCCCACGCTCCCATTCTAAACGAACTTTACCACCTTTAAGAAAGGCTACGTTAATGTTTGAACCAATTAATGATGAATCTTTTAATGCATAAGGCTGCACAGAAAAATCACCCGATTGATATTTCTCTTCTGAGAGGATATTTCCTTGGTGATAAACACTGACATTCACTTTTAATTTATTCAAAGCTTGTTCAAAAATCAACTGTGATTTTAAAAGTTCTACATCTGAGTTCAAAGAAGCGTCATTGTTTACATTTTCAAACTGTAAGACATCTTTCGCTTTATCATCATGGTTTAACTGAATTAAAATTGAAGATTGATAAACCGGTTTCGTATATCGCAAATAGAAGAAAGCACAGGTAATACAAAATATCAATACACCTACTAAAACTAAAGCATTCCTTTTAAGGACTGTTTTTAATATCAGCGGATCAAAATCTTTGGTAATAAAAAATGAATCTTTCGCCACTGTTATTTTATAACTGAAATTAATGAAATAGTCACCAAAATGGTAGAAAACAATGAGAGAATTGGTGTTATTTCTTTCAAGGTTTCAGAAGCTAATTTCGCCTTTGGTTCAATATAAATATAATCATTTGCTTGAACAATCAAATCAGTATATTTCAATCCTTCGATGGTACTTAGGTCAATTATATACATTTTGCGAGTTTCTCCGGCTTTCCTAATTAATTTAACCGTATTAGCCTTGCCTCTTTCGCTTATCCCACCAGCTGTAGCTAAAACCTCCATCAGCGTTGTATTGGTGTTTTGCAAAGGCACTATGGTTGCTTTCCCTGCTTCGCCAGGAAATACGATCACTCGTTGATTGGTAATTTTTAATTGAACGAATGGATCTTTAAAATCTTTGGAAAATGACTTCTCTAAAGCAATTTCAGCCTCTCTGCTGGTTAAACCGCCAATGACAAAAGAACCGATTACTGGCACTTCAATAGTGCTGTCGCGCCGCACCACAAACTCCGTTCCGCCAGCAGCCGCGATTGATCCTCCATCCGATATTTTGGTGGCATCAAATAGTTTAACCCCTCCATTTACTGCCAAAGTAAAAGTAACTTTATCGTCTACACCTATTCTGTATTCTTCATTGGGTCGAATTGGGAGAGAATCCAGTGAGGCTGTTTCACCATAAGCCGTTTTTAACATCAGATTACTATTCACTCCACAGGAAACAAGCATTGCAAAAACACCAAGTGCTAAAAATTTAACGCAAGCCCATTTTTTTATTTTCAAGCAATTCATCATAATACGTTTCCATATTTTGCACCAAACGGAGGTAATGGAAT
>JAHKAT010000054.1 GCA_018825925.1 Bacteroidota bacterium
CTACTTATGATGTCAAAACTAAAACAGCTGCTTTTGTAACTGATGGTACTGATGGTGCTATTCAATATACTACAGTAGACGGTGATTTTAATGAAATCGGTTTATAACACGAGCTATATTTAATAAGGGCTTCAGAGGTTAATCAAGGTGTTTGCAAGAAACTTAGTCGCCACAACTTTGCTTTGGTTTTTAGTTGTTAATTTTAAAAACAAAATCTTCAGCTTTGGCTTAGGTGGAAACTGGGAAAGTTCGTCTTTCAATTGCCCCTACTAAACATAGCCTAAACGTTAATCGTTGAGTAATCCTTTTCCTTCGGACCCAAATATCTAAGGATTGGTATAACAAAGGGACTGAATCTCTGTTTTTTAACAGATTGAAATAATTGCGAATGGCATTATTTTATTTTTTAGTTTTGACTTATTAAAACTCCACCTCAATGAAAAAGATTTCACTAATAACTGCTCTCTTTGTAACCATATTTAGCTGGAGCCAAACTCCTGTTTTTGAGAATCGTTGGCATATCCCAAACAAAGCAGTACATGCGGTTGTGATGGATTCTACAAATAATATCGTCTATATCGGTGGAGATTTTGATTATATAGGGCCAGACGAACCCAATGGAACCGTAATTGATGTGAATACTGGGCAGCCGGATTTTTCGTATGCTAATCCCAATGATGCAGTTACGGCTTCAATTCCTGATGGAAATGGAGGCTGGTTCATTGGAGGGAATTTTACCAAAGTGGGTAATGTTTTCAGAAATCGATTGGCTCATTTAGACGTAAACGGTCAAGTTACAGCATGGAATCCGAATGCAAACGGTCCTGTTACCGATTTTGAAAAAGTTGGATCAATATTGTATATCTGTGGATATTTTACGACCATTGGTGGTCAAGCCAGAAAATTTATTGCTGCTGTGGATGCTATTACGGGCAGTGTAACCAATTGGAATCCAGTCTCAAGTAGTGAGGTTATTCAATTAGAAGTGAGTGGTACCACCCTATATGCGGCGGGTAATTTTTTCATGATTGGTGGCCAGATGAGGACTGGGATCGCTGCGTTGGACCTCAATACTGGTTTAGCTACGTCCTGGGACGCCAATTCTGATAGTTATGTTTTCTCACTTGCAGTAAATGCTTCCACCATTTATGTTGGTGGTCTTTTCAGTTCCATTGGCGGTGAACAGCGAAATTATATTGCCGCGTTAGATGCAGTTACGGGCAATGCAACATCTTGGAATCCTAATTCCGATGGCATGGTTCACTCCATTGTTTACAGTGGAAGTACAGTTTATGCTGGTGGAATGTTTACTTCAATTGGTGGACAAACGAGAAATCATCTTGTGGCATTGGATGCTGTTACGGGTAACGTAAATTCTTGGAATCCTAGTCCGAATAATAATGTGACTTCCCTTTTGTTGGTAGGATCTGAGGTTTATGTTGGGGGAGATTTTACGTCCATCGCGGGTCAATCTAGAAATCACCTCGCTCGCTTGGATACTCTTACCGGTAATGTCAGTAGCTGGAATCCTAATAGCGACGGCGCTATACATGCCATTGCAGTGAGCGGGACTAAATTATATGCTGGAGGTTTCTACACCTCAATAAGCGGGCAATTAAGAAACCACATAGCAGCACTGGACGTGAGTACCGGAAACGTTTTGCCATGGAACCCAAATGCTGATACGACAGTTACGTCCCTTTTTTTGAAAGGAGATACTCTTATTGCAGGTGGCTGGTTTACCACGATAGGAGGTCAGTCACGCAATCATTTAGCTGCATTAAACACAACTACAGGATTGGCTACCTCTTGGAATCCCGACGTCAATGGGCCAATTTTTGCACTTGCTTGTCAAAGAGATACCCTTTATACAGGTGGTGACTTCCTATTTCTTGGCGGTCAGTTTAGAAGTTATTTAGCAGCTTGGGATTTGTCAACAGGTAACATATCTTTGGCTCACTTCAGTGGGGATGGGCCTGTTAGAGCCTTGGCCCTCATTGGAAATGTTCTATATGTCGGTGGAAATTTTACGACGATGGGAGGAGAATGGAGAAATAACTTGGCAGCATTAAATGCAACGACTGGTTTTGCAACTAATTGGAATCCAGATGTTGACGCTCCAGTTCACACATTGTTACCTAGTGAAACTAAAATTTATGTTGGTGGTGAATTCGGAATGATTGGCGGTATAAACAGGTATAACATTGCCATTATAGATACTGCCACTGGATTGGCGGATCCTTGGGCACCGTATTTATTTAGCCCAGTTTATACAATTGCCCTCAATGGTTCTACTCTTTATGCGGGTGGTTCATTTACTTCCTTCGATGGACAAGCCAGGAATAATTTAGCAGCGATTAATGTTTCTACGGGCAATCTGCGTACATGGAATCCAGGCCCTAATTCAAAAATCCTATGTTTGAAGATATTTGGCAATGAGCTTTTTGTAGGAGGGGAATTCAATACTATTTCCAATCGAAAACGAAAATCGTTTGCTGTTTATTCTACTTGTACGCCAAACCTGACTATCAACACTGCTGGAAATTATACCTTGAATGCATCTGGTTCAGAAAATTACCAATGGTACAACTGCCAAACAAATTCAATCATTGCGAATGAAACGAATAGTAGTTTTACTGTTTCACAAAATGGTTCGTATGCCGTAATTGGTACAACGGCTTTGGGCTGCGCTGATACTTCAGAATGTATTGTAATTAATAATGTGGACCTAACTGAAAATCAAGCCATCGAGTTCACAGTTACTCCTAATCCCACCAATTCGTTTGTCACCTTGACTTTTGATTTTTCTGAGGCTGAATTGAGAGTTTATGATTTTAAGGGAAAATTACAAGAGACCAGAAAAATAATTTCAGGCGATCAAGTTTCATTAGAAAAAATTGAGCCAGGGGTTTATTACTTTGAGGTAAGTAGCAACTTTGGTAAAACGGTGAGAAAAATTATAAAACAATAAAGAGGTTGTAAAATCCAAAATTCGTTTTCTTACAAAAGTCTCAATTATTAAAATTCCTCCCCAAGTTTTTATCAAGGCCGATAAATTATGTTCTGATTCTAATTCTCGTTCCTTTCAAAACCAGTGATATTTTTAGTTGGATCAACTTCGCCTCGAAGATTAACCAGAAGTTTCCGAAGCGAGAGTTTTTTCTTTTGCTTCTTTACTTTTTTGCGGAAAAAAAGAAAAGATGATTACAAACTAAAGCTTTTTCATGAATCACGAGACTTTGTAGGGACTATACCTTTTGGCTCCAACTTTTGGGGCAATGCCAAAAGGATGGGAATTCCACTCCCGAAGCATTATTTTTTTTTCAACAACGTAAATAAATTACGTTCATCTCCACTATTTTCACCCTCCAAATAAAAAGAATCAAAACAACACGAACCAAATCAAACCAAAAGAGTAAATTCAAAATCTACATTGCCAAAATGCACCTATTCGAATCCATCATTGAAGTTTCTGAGTCTCGCAAAGACATACATGATCCTGTGTTGATTTACAATCAATTCAATGAAATCGATAATTCAAGGGTGTACCTGTGGGTTGATTTTTTTGAAGAACACAGAACAGGAATTGTTGGTTTTTACCAGTATTCTATGGAGGCTCTAGGTAATCAATTTCGAAAAAATGAATTGATTCGTACACAAACGAAAGTAGAGTTTGAGTTGAGCTTGGAGTTCTACAAGCACCTTTTCAACCTGAAGAAGCAACTCACCTTCTCCTGCGTCCTATCGGCTGAGAAATTCATAGTACTTAGCCTGATTTTTGGCAAATTCTCTGGTTTGTTTAAAAACAATTTTTGCACAATTTTTAACGAGTTGGAAGGGCTGATAAAACCTGAAAGTGTCGACACACTATTTGAAAAATTTCTGATCAAATATGAAACCCCTAAATTTTTCATTAAACACTTTCACAATCTAAAGAAATTAGAAACCCAACTTTTCATGAACTACCTCGCTGGATTTAAACCCAAAAGTTTCCAGTACGATGGGTGCCTTTTTTCGCCAAAAATCCAAAACGGCATCTACAGATTTGACCCGGAAGATGAGAATATCGATCATTTAAAAGAATGGCTCTTGGTTAAATTGTGGATTATTTTTCAGCTCCATCTATTTACCAAATGTATACCAAAAACGATCCGAATCACTCGAAATAGTCACCTTTTTCATTTTCGTCCACAGCAGTTT
This sequence comes from Bacteroidota bacterium, assembly GCA_018825925.1. Lineage (GTDB taxonomy): Bacteria > Bacteroidota > Bacteroidia > Flavobacteriales_D > Crocinitomicaceae > UBA2040. The sequence goes on from JAHKAT010000054.1 coordinate 4,201, forward strand.
GCCAAAGACTTTTCCTTTTGGCGTAAAGCAGTGCTTTTGATGCACGAAATGGAAGACGATACAGATTACACCGAAATTTTTGATTTTTTAGAAAATGTCACTGACAATGATAATCCCAACCTGATTATTAAGGATTGGACACCGGTGAGACTGCAACACGAAGCGGCAATTTGGCATAATACCATCTATCTAAAACAAGATGAAAGCTTGGACCTAGTTCGCTGGGATCCAAAGGAAACCGTACTTCAAAAATCATTTGTCTATAAAAAAGAGAAATATAGAGCACTTCAACTTTTGACGGGAAAGGATCTCCGATTGGAAGGAGAAGCAATGAACCATTGCGTGAAGACCTACATCCGAGTCTGCAGCTTGAATCAAGCCGCTATTTGGTCGATTCAAAAAAAAGTAGACAACAAATTTGTACGATTAATGACCGCTGAGATTATTGAAAACAAAGTGGTACAGGCCACAGCAAAATACAACAGAAAGCTAATAAGCACTGAGCATCAAATCCTTAAAACTTGGGCGCAAGAAATGGATTACAAAATTGGACTTTTGAGCTACTAATTATTCAACCAAATCCTCGTCTTTTTTAAAACGAGTGGAAATCCATAAATCGTACAGGAAGGATAAATCGGATTGTCATCCGCAGTTGGAGTTGGTGAATTTGTTGCGGAGATTGGAAGTGTAATGAAAAAATTAGTGAAGCAGGTTTGTTTCACTTTTTTTTGTTCTACCATTCCCCATTTTTGAATATTTAGATAAA
>JAHKAT010000055.1 GCA_018825925.1 Bacteroidota bacterium
TAATTAATTCTCCATTTCGATCGCAAATATCAGTGGCTCTTCTTTAACTTTGTTAACTATGAGTAAATTACTGGACAAATACAATCGACGCGGCGTTCGAACGAGCTATGTTTCTACCATCATTGGTATTTCATTGGTTTTATTCATGATTGGACTGGTTTTGGGAGGTGTAATTGGTCTGGACGATGTCCAACGCCAAGCGAAAGAAACCTTACAAGGAGATTTGTTTTTTAAACCTGAATACAGTGAAGCCGACATAAAGCAGGTGGAACAGAAATTAAAAACGTGGCAAGAGTTCAAAGAAGTAACTTTTGTATCTCCTGAAAGAGCTATTGAAGAGTTTAGCGGAAATGATCAAACCAGCCAAGAAATTCTTGAAATTTTCGAAGGAGAAAACCCCCTTCCACCAACCATTTCTTTTCAACCCAAAGCCCAATATGCTACTGCTGATGGTATGACTTTACTTGTTTTGAAGATTAAAGACGCATTCCCTGACGAATTGGAAGATGTAAGTTACGACGAAGACGCTGTGAAATCAGTGAATTTAGGTTTCAAGCAGTTTGTGTATCTGTTTTTAGTGGTGGCTCTATTATTAATTGTGGTGGCTGTTGCAATGATCAACAATACCATACGGTTGGCCCTCTACAGCAAGCGATTCACTATTAAAACCATGCAATTAGTTGGTGCTACACCTCGTTTTATCCGCCGGCCGTTCTTGTGGCAAAGTATTTTTCAAGGAGTGGTGTCTGCCGTATTAGGTATGGCCTTAGTAATGGCATTGTTTTATGCGCTCAACAACTATATGAGCAATTTTGAAATTAGCATTCAGCCCCTTTCATTCGCCGCTCTTTTTGGGAGCTTGTTGATAATGGGAGTTATCATTACATTTGTCTCTACATTTTTTGCGCTCAATAAATTCTTGCGCATGAAATTGGACGAACTGTATTAAACTTTTTCCATGGAAAATAAAAAAAGAAATTTCGCTTTTCAACCGGATAATTATCGCTGGTTATTGATTGGTTTAGCCATTAACATCATTGGGTTTTTATGCATGATTGGCGGGGCAACAGAGGATCCAAACAAATTTGACGCAGATGCCCTTTTTAGCCCAATTCGAATAACGCTTGCTCCATTTTTAATTGTAAGTGGTTATGTCGTTATTATTTATGCAATTATGCGTAAACCAAGATCGACAGACGAATCGAACTAAACTTTCCCTATGGATTTCATTCAAACTCTTGTGCTTGCCATCGTGGAAGGTATCACAGAATTTTTACCCATTTCTTCCACCGCGCACATGATTTTTGTAAGTTCCTTTTTTGGGAACGGCGAAGACGAATTTGTGAAAATGTTTCAAGTGTCAATTCAATTTGGAGCTATTTTATCGGTTGTTGCTTTGTATTGGAAGAAGTTCTTTGACTTTAAAAGCTACCAATTTTACGTTAAACTGGCCTTGGCTGTGGTTCCTGCCTTGGTTCTGGGCAAACTTTTTGACGATAAAATCGAAGCGATTTTGGAAAAACCTTTACCTATAGCGATCGTTTTAGTTCTTGGAGGTATTGTCCTTTTATTCATCGATCGCCTTTTTAAAAATCCAAAAATTAACACCGAACCTCAAATCACGAATAAGAAAGCGATTACTGTGGGATTTTGGCAATGCTTGGCCATGATGCCAGGAACCAGCCGGTCTGCTGCCTCTATTATTGGAGGGATGCAACAAGGAATGACTCGTAAATTAGCCGCAGAATTTAGCTTCTTTTTAGCTGTTCCCACTATGCTGGCTGTTACTCTTTATTCTATCCTAATAAAAGACTGGAACTATCAGGGGAGGGAACAAAAAGGATACGAAATGATTACCGCTTCTACTGAGAATTTGACAAACTTTTTCATAGGAAACGTGGTCGCCTTTATTGTTGCAGCATTGGCCATTAAATTTTTTATTGGATTCATTGAAAAATATGGTTTCAAAATTTGGGGTTGGTACAGAATTGTCGTTGGTTTATTGCTTATTGCCTTTTTTAGCATTTAAATGAGTGAGTTTCTAGAAGGTAAAACCTTATTATTCGATAAACCTTTGACTTGGACTTCTTTCGACGTAGTCAATAAAATTCGTTGGCATCTTAAACAAAAATTAGGCGTAAAAAAAATAAAAGTCGGTCATGCCGGAACATTAGATCCTTTGGCTACCGGATTATTAATCGTTTGCACGGGAAAACACACCAAGACGATCGATTCAATCATGGGAGGTGTAAAAACCTACACAGGAACTTTCTTACTGGGCAAAACGACACCTTGTTATGATTTGGAACAAGCCTTTGATGCCGAATATCCCGTCGAACATATTACTCAGGAAATGATGCAACAAGTTGTTCAAACCTTTATTGGGGTTCAACAACAATTCCCACCTATTTTTTCCGCGAAGCAAGTAGACGGCAAAAGAGCTTATGATTTAGCCCGAGAAGGCAAAGAAATTGTAATGAAATCGAATGAAATTGAGATTCATGCATTTACTATTAATACATCGCGGTTTCCCGAAGTTGATTTCGAAATAACCTGTTCGAAAGGCACTTACATTCGTTCGATTGCTAATGACTTTGGGAAAAAACTCAAAAGTGGCGCGACTTTAACTGCACTTCGCCGAACAAAATCTGGCGACTTTTCAATAGAAAACGCCCATCAAGTAGAAAAATGGATTGATGACTTAATGTCTGGCGAATAAAAATTTAAAGGACCTTCATTTGTGAATATTTTTCACAACGACTCAATAATTATATAGCAATACCTAAGAGAACATTTTCATGTATTCTTTGATTTTTTGTTCATCCTCCATATTGATGATCATCAACGTGTTGTTGGATTCAACGATGATTGCGTTTTTCACCCCTTGAATTAGAGCGTTTTTATGATTCGGGAAATGCACCAAGCAATTCTCTGAGTCGACCATTTTCACTGCATTACCAACTACCGCATTACCGTTTGAATCAGCTTCAAAATGAGAGTACAAAGAACCCCAGGTTCCTAAATCAGACCAATCAAAGGTTGCCAAAACTACATCCACATTTTTAGCATGTTCCATCACAGCAAAATCTATTGAAATATCTTCACAGGCCACAAAGGCACTATTCACGAAATCCTGCTCCTCTGCAGTGTTGTATTTTGACAGATCTTTACAAAACAATTCGTGTAATTTTGGTTGAAACGCTTTTAAAGCGTCAAGAATTTGTTCTGCTTTCCAGACAAAAATTCCTGAATTCCAGTAGAAATTCCCTGCATTCAAAAATTCTTGTGCCGTCGATAAATTAGGTTTTTCTCTAAATTGCAAAACAGGCGTTGATTCACCCGGCATCACGTTGGCACTTGCGTTAAATTCAATATATCCGTAACCTGTATCGGGACGTGTAGGAGCTATTCCCAAGGTTGCAATACGGTTTTGTTCTGCTTGTTCTAACGCCACCATTAAATTTGCTTTAAACCTGTCCTCTTGCATAATCAAATGATCGGAAGGCGCCACAACCATTCGGGCTAAAGGATTCATTTCATATATTTTAGCTGCTGCGTATGCAATACACGGCGCTGTGTTTTTACGCATCGGTTCGCATAATATTTGATCCGACTTTAAATCCGGCAATTGTTTTGCTACAATTCCTGCGTAATCTTCATTGGTCAAAATATATACATTTTCCTTCGGACAAATATTCAAAAGTCGATCATAGGTCATTTGCAACAATGATTTCCCAATTCCTAAAACATCTAAAAATTGTTTTGGATTTTCAGGTGTTGACATTGGCCAGAATCTACTACCGATACCCCCTGCCATTATTACGCAATAATTGTTGTTTAAATTTTCCATCGATTTATAAATTGAACCTACTTTAAGGTTGACCAAAATTAAGGATTTATTCCATTTTCTCTACTTGCGCGATACCCGCGACTAAATATTTTCGTTGAGAGTTCAACTCAACACATTCGTATCTTTTTCTTCTTAATGCACCTTTGAGAAAAACTTGCTTGTGCAGGCGAAATTTCGCGCCTATTGGCAATTCGTCTAAAAACAAAACATCATCCATTTTAGAAGCATCATATTTTCTTAGGACTTTGTACAAGGTGGGATCTGAACAGCTTGAGGCTTTCACGGTTACCAATGAATTCACCAAGGCCGCTTCAATATCTTTGGGTAAAAAATCAAGTTGAAGAAAAGGTTGAAGCATTTTTCTGTAGCAATCTTTCCACTCTTTGCCGTGTGCCTGAATACGTCTGCCATGCTCCAAAAAGGCGTAGAAATGGGCCAATTCATGAATGGTCGTTATAAAAAAGCTGTATGGGTTTAGGTCGCCGTTGACAGTAATTTGTGGTCTATTGTTTTTTCCAACAAATCGAAAATCTCCCAATTTTGTTTTTCTAGGTTTTGTGATCTGAAAATCTAGCGGATGGCGATAAATCAATTCACATATTGCAAATACCGTTGGTTGAGGAAGATATTTTTCAAAAATCACCCTCGCCTTTTCGGACACCTTTTCACCTTGCATGTTGCAAAGTTAGAGTTATACACAGCATGTTTCGCAAAAAGTTATAAAATCACCACCCATGGAGTTAAAAATAAGGACTATTTTAGCAATCAGAATGAAGATAATTACCAATATCGGACTGTATTTCCAAATGCTTTGGGTCGTTTTTTCCAAACCAGAAAAATCGAAAGTCTTTCGCGTCCGCCTTTTTGACGAAATTCAACAAATTGGAATTAACTCTCTTCCAATAGTTGCGTTGCTTTCAACATTTATGGGTGGAGTAATTGCTTTACAAACTGCTTCCAATATGGATTCGCCCTTATTGCCTGCTTATACCATTGGTTATATCACAAGGTCGTCTACGATTCTTGAGTTCTCTCCAACAATTATTTCTCTGATTTTAGCGGGTAAAATTGGTTCAAACATTGCCTCAGAAATTGGAACCATGAGAGTTACAGAGCAAATCGATGCTTTGGAAATTATGGGTGTAAACTCACTTTCATTTTTAGTTTTGCCGAAAATAATGGGGGCGGTATTCTTTTTCCCCGTTCTCTTGATCTTTTCTATTGGTCTCAGTCTTGTCGGTGGATGGATTGCCGTAACTTCAACTGGTTTAGCATCCACTGAAACCTATGTTTTTGGACTTCGTACTTTTTTCGTTTTAAGCAATATTGGTTACGCGGTCGTAAAAAGTGTTGTTTTTGCCTTCGTCATCGTCTCTGTTTCTTCCTTTAACGGATATTATACCTCAGGTGGGGCTTTGGATGTTGGAAAAAGCTCAACACAGGCAGTCGTAAACAGTTCAATTGTGATTCTAATTTGTAATTTCTTTCTAACGCAAATGATTTTGTTATGATTGAAATTAAAAATTTAAATAAAAGTTTCGGTGATCGTCAAATACTGTTTGATATCAATGCGCAGTTTGAATCCGGCAAGGTAAACCTAATCATCGGACAGTCTGGACAAGGTAAATCCGTGCTTACAAAATGCATTGTAGGATTAAACGAGCCCGATACAGGAGAAGTGCTTTTTGACGGCAGAAACTTCACGCAAATGGAGAGAGTGGAAAGAAAGGATATTCGTCAAGAAATTGGAATGCTTTTTCAAGGTTCTGCCTTATTTGATTTCATGAATGTGGAAGACAATATTCGTTTTCCTTTGACGATGTTTTCAAAAATGAGTAAAAAAGAAATTCAAAAGCGAGTGGATTTTTGCTTAGATCGCGTCAACCTTAACAACAGAAACAAGCTTATGCCTTCCGAACTTTCGGGCGGTATGAAGAAGCGTGTTGCTATCGCTCGAGCCATTGCAACAACGCCTAAGTACTTATTCTGTGATGAGCCAAATTCTGGTTTGGATCCACAAACCTCCATTGTTATTGATAATTTGATTCGAGAAATTACGTACGAATTGAATATTACTACTATCGTCATTACACACGATATGAATTCGGTGATTGAAATTGGTGATACGATACTTTTCATCCATCAAGGTAAAAACTGGTGGACTGGAGGTAAAGCCGAAATTCTTAAAACAACAAATCCAGAGATTTTAGACTTTGTTTATGCCTCAAGTTTCATGAAAGAAATTAAGGAGAACATGCAAAGTTCAAAGTAATTCTAGGTCTCCTATTTAGCTTCCCAGCATCCATACTTCCCGAAGGATAGTGTGCTTAGAAATACGCCACGTACCCAAAGTGAACACGACCATTTCTCAACTCAATTGGATTGTTTTGTTGAGATCCCAATGCATAAAGTATCGAAAAAGTTCCAATATTTGTCCCGAAGGCTAAACCACCTCCAAAACCAAATGGCTGGTCGTTAAAATAGGTTTGGCCTCTATTTTCATACCAGGTGTAATCATAAAAAAGAAACAAACGCGAATCTCTGTCCAATAAAAACCGATATTCGACGGTCGTTGTGGAAACGCTTGAAGCA
>JAHKAT010000056.1 GCA_018825925.1 Bacteroidota bacterium
AAAAAAATGGCTGAAGAAATGAAGAACCCAGAGTTCGTCAAAGCCTATGAAAATGCTCAGCGAATAATTGCTGAAAATTATAATCAAAAAAAGGGGGAGATAAATGCGAAAGCGACTGTACTTAGAGTACCTGTTGTTTTTCACATCCTTCATAACGGTGGACCAGAAAACATCTCTAACGAACAAGTTGTTGATGCAATCAATATTTGGAATGCTGATTTTAGAAAATTAAATGCAGATGCTGCCACTGTGCATCCAGACTTTACCAATCTAGCAGCCGATGTTGAAATCGAATTTGTATTGGCAACGAAAGCTCCGAACGGTGCTTGTTTTAGTGGAATTACAAGAACGAAAAGCGCATTGGCTAATGACGGATCTAATGGTTCTGCTCAAGTTAATGCAATTGTTCAAGGAAATGACGTTTACAACCAAACTTGGCCAGGAAACCAATACTTAAACGTGCTTGTTTGTGGAGTTATTGGTGGAGCTGCAGGTTATGTTCAGGGCTTCAGTACTTTTAGCGCGAATATGACCAATGGAATCTGGGTGAGAAGTGATTATGTCGGTTCAATTGGAACGGGTAACCTGAATAGAAGTAGAACTTTAACACATGAGTGTGGCCACTGGTTAGGATTGCCACATTGCTGGGGAGGAAATAACAACCCTGGAAATGCATCGAGTTGTAATACAGATGATAACATTGCAGATACACCTAACACCATTGGTGTTACGGCATGTAATCTAGATGAAGCATCGTGTGGACCGCGTGCTAATGTTGAAAATTATATGGATTATTCGTATTGCTCAAAAATGTTTACCCCAGGACAAGTAACTCGAATGAGATCTGTATTAACAAGTACTTCTGGTGGTCGTAATAATGTTTACTCACCTGCAAATATCGCAGCAACTGGAGCAGATAGTAACTTTGTTCTTTGTACTGCAGCTTTTTCAACAAATTCTTCAACAATTTGTAAAGGAGAAACGGTTCAGTTTACGGATCAATCTTTCAACTCAGTTAGTGGATGGTCATGGAGTTTCCCTGGTGGTTCACCAGCAACTTCAGCGGCTCAAAATCCATCTGTTGTATACAATACTCCAGGAAAATACGCGGTAACTTTGACAGCTACAGATGGCCCAACGAATAAAACCACTACCAAAACTAATTATATCACGGTTTTAGCGGAAGGCATTAATTTACCTTATCAAGAAAGCTTCGAAGGGTATACAAGTTTAGCGGCTGCAAATTCGTTTTTTAGAGTGGATCCATCTTTAGGAAACAACACTTGGCAAGTATATACCGGCGCAGGTTCTACTGGCAACAAATGTGTTCGCTTGAAAAACTTCGGAATGCCTGCAGGTACAGTTACCACAATGGAATCAAACAACTTTGACCTTACGAATATTGGAAGTTCTGATGTTGTAACCTTCTCTTTCAAATATGCGCACAGAAAACGAAGTGCAGCGAACAATGAAGTCTTACGTGTGACGGCTTCAAATGACTGTGGCGAATCTTTCTCTGTTCGTAAAACAATAGCGAATACTTCATTGTCAACACAAGTAGTTACTTCAGACTGGGTTCCAACTTCTTCTGATTGGGTTCAAACACACGTAGTTAATATTTTGAACAATTATTTTGTTGAAAATATGCAATTACAATTCCAGTTTGAAAGCGATGGTGGAAACAATGTATATATTGATGATATCAACTATTACAAAGGCGATCCATCTAAAATTGGTTTAGAGGAGCTTTCTGCCGTTTCTAATGTTAGCTTGTATCCAAATCCTGCTGATGAGATGGTTAATGTTTCTTTTGAAGTTGCGACTGCTGGAAATGTTATTTTAGAAATTAAAGACTTAGCTGGAAAAACAATTGGTACTTATCCAATTCAAGCAACAGCTGGAGCGAATATGATTATGTTAAACACTTCGAATTATTCGCAAGGAATGTACTTGATGAATCTTCAAAGTGCGGGCAGCTTTAAAACGATACAGTTTGCTGTAAAATAATTTAAAAAACAATTTTGTTTGAAAATGGCTGGCGTTAACGTCAGCCATTTTTTTTAAGATTTATTTTTTTCTAGATTGACTATCTATCCTTAGCTTTGTAGCATGAATAAGAAATTACTTTATTTTGCCCTATTGGTCGTTTTGTTTTTTTCGATGGATGCAATAGGTCAGGGTTGTTCTCAATGTAAATTATTGGCTGAACAATCAACAGAAGTAGACGAAGCCTCATTTGGCTCCAATATCAATATTGGAATCATACTCCTTATGGTGATTCCTTACATTCTTTTGTTTTTACTATTTCGCAAAAAACTGTCGGCTTTATTTATGAAGTCGAAAAGTAAATAAAGGGTTTAGGGATTTTTTATCCTATATCGAACTTACTGGTTGCTTTTACTGACCCTTAACCCTATGTCTAATACTTCACTCACCACTGTTTCGGGAGTGGCTTGCTCTAAAACAAAGGTATAATTGCCTTTTTGGGGTAATTTGCTTTTAGGGAAGGACAATGTATTTTCTACTATAGTTCCTGATTTTTGTCCCAACCAACCCTTTTGATCTGTAATTTTTAACTCGTAAGGACGGCGTAATTTGGTGCCATCTGGAAAGATGATAGAAATATTCATCCAAATATTACTAAAGGGATAATCGGTGGTGGTACGAAGGGTAAAATCAACGTCAAAATTGGCATTCGTATCTACTATGGGGACAACGAATTTTGGAAAATTACCTTGAGGCCATTCGTGTTTATCGAACGAAAAAGAGCGGTCATATAAAGCACTATCACCACAACTTTGTAGCAATAAAAACAGTAAAAAATAACCGAATTTATTCTTTATTGTCTGAGTCATTTGGTTTACGCTTGAAGGGTTTGCGTTTGTTTCTCGAACGATTATTATTGTCGCTAGGCTTCGCATTTTCTGCAGAAGAAGCTGGACTATTTGCTTCGTTCAATAAATTTCGCGGAGCTTTATTCACCTTTGCATCGCCTTTGTCAACTTGTTTCGAATCTGTATTTTGATTCGATAAATTTCGAGGTGGACGAGGTGTTTTTGGACGATTATCGTTCTCTTTCTTAAGGTCTGTATTGGCACTCGGTCCGGATGCAGTAACATCCTTTCGCTGCTCGTTCGTTGCCGGACGTTTTTTACGTTTCTTCTTCTTTTTTGTATTTAAACCATCAAAACGATTCAATGAATCTTGACCAACTACATTCGAATAATCAGGTTCTTTAACCACAAATACTTCCTTGACAAATTCTTTCAATTCAGTAGGTTTCTTTCCTGCTCTATTCATGGTGATAATCTCTGAAACTCTTTCTGGAGTTAAAGGAATCAATCCTGCGGCAAAGCTATCTTCATAGGCAAACCACATTTGACGTTTAAAAACATCCGTTTTGATATGAAATGCAGTACCCTTTTCGGTTTGCAACTTAGTATCGGAGCGAGGAAAAGATTTTAAGGCATCCAAATAGGAGTCGAGCTCATAATTCAGACAACACTTTAATTTTCCACATTGACCTGCCAATTTTTGTGGATTTAAGGAAAGCTGCTGGTATCTCGCTGCTGAAGTACTCACAGAGCGAAAATCAGTTAACCAAGTACTACAACAGAGCTCTCTTCCACAAGAACCGATACCACCTAATCTTGCTGCCTCTTGTCGGGCACCAATTTGACGCATTTCTACGCGGATTTTAAAGTTATCCGCCATGTCTTTAATCAACTGACGGAAATCGACACGTCCCTCTGCGGTATAATAAAAAGTTGCTTTGGTTAAATCACCTTGATATTCAACATCAGAAATTTTCATTTCTAAATTTAGTTGAAGCGCCAAGGTTCTAGATTCAAACATTAAGTCTTTTTCTAAAGCACGACCTTTGATCCACTTGTCAATATCTTCTTGTGTGGCAATTCTGAAAATCTTTTTAATCTCCATGGGCTTTAAGCCTGGAGATTTTTTTTGGACCTGTATTCTGGCAAGTTCACCAACTACTGAAACCACACCAATATCATGGCCTGGACTTGCTTCAACACCCACAACGTCGCCGGGTTGAAGCGATAAGTTTTTCGCATTACGATAAAATGCCTTGCGACTATTTTTAAATCGTACTTCGACTATATCATATGGTGAATGACCTGCAGGTAGCGACATATTCGCCAACCAATCATACACCTCTAGTTTGTTACATCCTCCAGAGCTACAGGTTCCGTTGTTCTTACATCCGCGTGGCGTTCCGCCCCCACTACTACAACTGGTACAACCCATGGTTCTTTATAAAAATAATAAGTCAAAAATAAGGATTTTTAAAGGATTGAAGTGTGCTAAAGAAATTAGATTATTTCAAATGCACAAGATTTGACAAAAGGTCTATCAACTCGGGCAGTTGTGAGTTGGTTAAAATATGTTTGGGTTTCATATTGGAGGCTTCCATTTTTTCAGCTGTAGCCTGTCCCCAAGCAATGAAAGTCGCATTATTTGGAACCTCATTTGTCAACAAAAAACTTTCAACATTAGAGGGACTCGAAAAAGCATAAATATCGGCTGCCTCAATTGTTAGGGGGCGAAAATTGGTATGATATAAAACTTCAATTTGCTTTTGACTATCAGAAAAATACTGATGAAGCGAGCCTAAACTTATATCAGAAACAGGGAAAAAGCATTTTTTTTCACCCACAAACGATCGCAATCCTATGGCCACTTTTTGTGTGTCGCCACTTTTATTTCCAATAAAACTGGGGTTATAACCAGCTTTAATAAGTACATTAGCGGTTGTTGATCCTACGCAGGCAATCCACTTTCCATGTGGAATTTTGTACTTGGAAAGATAAAAGTTTACCGCGTTTTTACTGCCAAAACAAATACAATCGTACTCGGAACAATTTTTAAATTCGGCATTGAATTGAAGCTCAATGAGAGAGTTTGCGTTTAAGGTCCAATGATTTGACTTACAAAATGCTGCCAATGAGGCCAACTCTTCAATTGATTTACTAATGAATAGTTTCATTTTTCACTTTGTTCAAAACAGACACAATCTGATCGACGACCGACGAAGGGTTTTCCTTAGAAAAAGTATAATTTTTTGACGGTTCGTCAGAGCGAGAAGAATACGACACAAAAATTTCGGAATCTTTGCTGTAAACGCCAAGAGGTAAATGGCAACCGCCTTCCATTTTATTTAAAACACCACGTTCAAAAGCGATGTCGGAATAAACATTGGTATTGTGCAGAGCGGTTAAAATTTCTTTTAACTGTAAGTCATGCTCTCTGATCTGCAAGGCAAGTACACCTTGAGCTGGCGCTGGAACAAACTCGGTAGGATCCATTTCGAATGTTTCAAACTCTGACAAATCGATTTTTAAGCGATCGATGCCTGCTTTTGCAAGTAATATCGCGTCATATCCTCCCTGGCGCAACTTGTCGATGCGGGTTGGAAGATTTCCACGTAATTCTTTCAATTCAACATCTGGTCGAAACTGCAGCATTTGAGCCTTGCGACGAGCACTTGAGGTGCCCACTATTGGATTGCTTTTTAGAGAAAACTTAAGGGCCTTATTATAGGCAGATTTTTGAATCAATAAGATGTCAGCCGGATTTTCTCTTTCAGAAACAGCGCCAATAATTAGTCCAGCTGGTGGATTAGTCTCTAAGTCTTTGTGCGAGTGAACAGCCAAGTCAATGGTTCTGTCAAGCAATTCTGTTTCTATCTCTTTGGTGAAAAATCCTTTCCCCTCCAGCTTGTCGAACGAAAGATTTTGGAAGGCATCCCCTTGGGTGATAATGATTTTTATAACCACTTTATGTCCTAGCTTTTCCAGTTGACTTTTCACATGATTTGCTTGCCAAAGTGCTAAATCACTTCCGCGGGAACCGATAATAATATCTCTCATTTTTTAATCCTTGTTGAGTAGAATTTCTTTTGCCATTTTCATTGGCATACTCATGTATTTCTTTTCTAAATAACCCACGATTTTTTCGAGTACTTCTTTAGAATTTGGGTCTAAACTCTCTAATTCCGATCTAAAAACCTCATTCATCGCAATGGTTTTGATATCCTTTACTTTTTTCGGAACCTCACGCATTGCAAGTTCTATATTTCTTTCGTGATTTAATCTGTTGAAACTGACAATTGATTCATCTATGATTTTTTCAACTTGCTGAATTTCAGAAGAACGATGCTTTAAATTTTCATCGGAAACCTTCTGTAAATAAGAAACCGAGATGTGAAAAACATTGTGTTCTTGTATGATTTTCGGGTCTAAATCTTGTGGAATTGCGATGTCAATCACCAGCTTTTTATCCGTTTCACCGATTAATAATCGTTCGTATATTTCTGGCGTTACAATATGATGATCTGTTCCTGTACAAGCAATTAAAACATCAAAACCTTCATTAAAATCATTTAATTGGGTCAAAGGATACGCCTTGCCTTTTAGTTCTTTTGCAAGTGATTCTGCTTTCGAAAAGGTTCTATTGAAAACGGAAAACTTGGAATAACCATGTTTTTTCAAAAAACGACTCAATGTAGTATTGGTCACTCCAGCGCCAACAACCAACACCCTTGCATCCAAAGGAATATTTAGTTCTTTCATTCGCTGATAGGCCAAGGAAACGACAGATACTGGCTTTTTACTGATTGAGGTCTCTGTGTAAACTCGCTTGGCAGTGGCAATGGTTTGTTTGGTCAATATTCTTAAAAAATCACCTGTCAAACCTAGTTGATGACCTAATTCATAAGCATTTCGCACTTGGGTTATAATCTCTCGTTCACCAATTACCATAGAATCTATAGAAGAGGCGACACGAAAAATGTGATTTACGGCATCTTTACCATAAAAGTAATTCGCTTTCTTACCGTATTCAATTGATTTTTCAGTGGAGATTTCCGGATACAAAAATGAAAATATGGTAGAAAAATTAGTCGAATCTATTCGCGTTTTACCGCAAAAGATAAATTCCACTCGGTTACAAGTAGAAAGAAACTGAAACTCTGTCCAGTGCATTTTTGCTTTAACATCCTTTAAACGACTCTCAAGTTGGTCTCTTTCGATATGCAGACACCCAATTTCATTAACATCGAGGTTGTTGTGCGTAAAAGCGATTATTTGTAATGTATCGTACATATTTGTCGTGAGGCAAAAGTATAGCCGCTTTGTCATATTATTGTCAAAAAACGTACAAAAACGACTTATGGATTTAATTTAGAACGAATATGAATAACGAGGCCTGTTTGACAAGGAGTTTTTAGGGCGTCATTTGTGCAAGCAAAAAGTTGTTTCTTTGTAAAAAAAGCAAATGCCAGAATTGGTTTTAGTGCCAACTCCGATTGGTAATCTTGAGGATATTACTCTACGCGCTTTGCGCATTTTAAAGGAGTGCGATGTAATTTATGCGGAAGATACGCGGGTAACAAAGCGCTTGTTAAATCATTACGACATCACGAAGCAACTAATTGCATTTCATGCGCACAATGAGCACAGGGCTTTGGAAAAGGTGGTGCAGCACATAGAAGCAGGAAGCTGCAGTGTGCTTGTTTCTGACGCAGGTACTCCAGGCATATCTGACCCGGGGTTTTTATTGGCACGAGCGTGTATAGAAAAAGGAATCAAGGTGACTTGCTTGCCTGGACCAGCGGCTTTTATTCCGGCGTTGGTTGGCAGTGGTATGGCTTGCGATCGATTTATTTTCGAAGGATTTTTGCCCCATAAAAAAGGGCGCCAAACAAAATGGCTTGGTTTTCAAGAAGAGGAACGAACCATGGTTTTATACGAATCGCCGCATCGTTTGATTAAATGCCTCGAGGAAATAAAAGAATATTTGGGTGCCGATAGAAAAGTTTGTGTCGTGCGTGAAATTTCCAAAATGTTTGAAACCTATCACCGAGACTCAGCTGAAAATTTAATTCAATATTTCACCACAACAGCACCAAAGGGAGAAATTGTGGTAATTGTTGAAGGAAG
>JAHKAT010000057.1 GCA_018825925.1 Bacteroidota bacterium
CATTAATCCCGCCAACATAATTTTTGATTTGGTTGCCTTGTCATACGTTTCAAACAAATGCATTAAAGCTTTATCCGTTACTTGAATATCCACTAGTTTTAAATCATTAATAGCATAACCCAGTTTTTTGAAGGCAACCGTATATGAGCAATTTGTCGGTTTTACATTGCCCGCATTATTTAATTGGTAAAAAGAAAACTTGCCATTATCCAGTTCAATCTGATCCATAAAATAAACATAGCGAGTTCCGTCACTCGCCAGAAACACTGGTTTTTCATTTTTAGGAATGATTGTTTCTTGCCACTTTGACCTAGGTTCATTTCCAATAAAAGTCAATAAAGTTTGATTCGTTGCCGATTTTGAATCCTTACTTACAAGAATTGCTCCTTCGCCTTTCCAATCTTTCACCTCTATAAATGGTGTTTTTTCTTTTGGTATTTCGAATGTTTGCGCCCAAGAAAATGGACTAACACTACAAATAACTAACAGTTTAATAAATATGCGCATCTCAATTATTTTATTTTATCTAACTTTCTGCCGACTTTAATCGTCATAGTACTTACAACACAAATTTATACAAAATGATGGGCAAACCCTTTTTTAGCATAGCCTTTGCTGCTTCAGTTCTAATTTCATTGGCTTTAACAGTTAACAAAAACAATACCATTGAAATCGGTCAAACGGCTCCTTTACTTAGTGAAAAAATGAAAGGCGTGGATGGAAATGAGTTTTCTCTTCTTGATTTGAAGAAAGAAAAAGGGCTCGTAGTTGTTTTTTCATGCAACACCTGCCCGTTTGTTATTGGCAGTGATTCTTTTGGTGGTTGGGAGCGAATGTATAACGAAACCGCTGAAATTGCAGCACAAAAAGGCTTTGGATTTGTATTAATCAACTCGAATGAAGCGAAAAGAGAAGGTGATGATTCATTTGAAGAAATGAAAAAAAGAGCCTCACTTAAAAACTATAACATGCCTTATTTGGTAGATTCAAATTCAAAATTAGCAAATGCATTTGGAGCAAAAACAACACCACATGTGTATGTATTGAACAAAGATATGGAACTCGTTTATATGGGTTCTATAGATAATTCATGGGACAACTCACGAAAGGAAGACATTCCCTATTTACAAAATGCCTTGAAACAATTAGACAAAGGCACTAAAGTTATAGAGGCATCGACTCCCCCTAGAGGTTGCTCTATTAAAAGAAAATAATGAAATACCTTTTTATACTTATAACGTTTTGTTTAGCGCCTGCTTTGATTTCTCAAACGGTGAATGGAATTGTACCGTCCAACTTCAAGGCTAAAATACCTGCCTGTCGAACCCTAGTGAACATGCCTAAGGTGGACAATGTAATAGAAGCGAATAAAGCAGACCGTTTAAACACGGAATTACAAGACAAAGTATATCGATTTGGAAAAGAAATTGAAGTTGCAATCGATTTTATAGAATCTTCCGAAATTTTTGTTCTCCCGAATGGGAATATTATACGTCAATTAAGTATCAGTTCAAAAGGTGCAGTATCACTGAACTTTATTTTTGATCAATTTTATTTAGCAGAAGGTGCGTTACTTTTTATTACCAATGAATCAAAAGATTTTATTGGAGCTTATACCAGTTTAAACAACAATGATGCAGGGGTGCTTGGTTCAGAAATTCTGAAGTCGGACAAAGTAACCCTTGTGCTAGAGGAAGACTTTAAAAACCTTGGCAAATCCCAATTGAAAATTGGAACTGTGGTGCATGGATACAGAGACATTGATGAAATGGCCAAAGGGCTTAATACCTCTGGAGATTGCAATGTAGATGTAAATTGTCCGGCTGGAGCAGGTTGGGAAAATCAAAGGAATTCGGTGGCCATGATGGTCAACGGTGGCGGCTTTTGTACAGGTGCATTGGTGCATAATACCTCTGGTAACATTATTCCATATTTTTTAACAGCTCGTCATTGTGGTTCGAATCCAACCAATTGGGTTTTTCGTTTTAGATGGGAAAGTCCAAGCGGTCAAACCGTTTGCGCCGGAACTAACAATTCAGGAAATGGACCACAAAACTTAAACGTCAATGGGGCAACGCTTAAAGCTAGTAATGTAACATCAGATTTCAGTTTGGTTTTATTGAACAACAAACCAGACTCTTTGTGGGGCATTTTTTATAGTGGTTGGGATCATTCAGACGGTTTGACCGTTACAAGTGCTACCGGCATTCATCACCCAGATGGAGATATTAAGAAAATTTCTAAGGAAAATCAATCTTTAAACCAACAAACGATTCAATTTAATGGAGGTCAAAACAGAACATGGCAAGTTGCAGATTGGGACCTTGGAGTAACAGAGCCTGGTTCTTCCGGTTCTCCACTTTTTGATCAAAACCGTCGTGTTATTGGCGTTTTATCAGGAGGTGGAGCCGCTTGTAATGGCACTAATGATAATGGTCAGGCAGATTATTTTGGCCGTTTTGGATATGCTTGGAATAATGGGGCAACGGCCTCAGAGCGCTTGAAAGATTGGTTAGACCCTGCAAATACCGGCTTAACATTTATCAACGGCATTGATCCATTAACTGGGATTGATACCTTGGACTGTGCTTTAACGAATTTATCCAACTTGGAGCCTACCATTTGCAATAATCAAATCAATCCGGAATTCAAATTAGAAAACCTTGGTTCACTGACGATTACTTCGGCAATAATCGAATATGGAATTGATGGGTCCTATGGTCAATCTATCAATTGGACCGGCAGCATAGGGACCTTTTCTGCAGCA
This sequence comes from Bacteroidota bacterium, assembly GCA_018825925.1. Taxonomy (GTDB): domain Bacteria; phylum Bacteroidota; class Bacteroidia; order Flavobacteriales_D; family Crocinitomicaceae; genus UBA2040. The sequence continues at coordinate 2,768 of JAHKAT010000057.1, forward strand.
CTGATTAGTGTGAACTTAACAGTACCTTCAAGCGGATTGCATATTTTTAATGCTAGGATAGTCCAAGTAAACACCTACAACGACCAACAAGCTTCTAACAATCTGATCCAAAGCAGTTTCAATTTTATTCAACCAGATTTTTATGCAAAATTACGTTTGGAACTAGATTGCTACGCTTCGGAGACCTCGTGGTTATTAAGAGACAATAACAGCAATGTTTTATATAAAAGTGTTCCATATTCTGATGATAATGCCGACACCATTGAACTTGAATTTTGCTTGAGTTACGGTTGTTATTCCTTTCAAATTAAAGACAGTTATGGAGACGGAATGTCTGGTTGTTCATTAATAAAAGGAGGCAATGGATATTATACCTTAACCAACCAAAGTAACAACTCACTTTTAGCTACAATTTCGGAATCGAATGCCGATTTTGGAGCCTCCAATACCCAAGCATTTTGTTATGATGGAATCAGTGGTTTATCAGACGTGAGTTCATCTCGTCAGAGTATTCGAGTATCACCAAATCCAGGAAGAGCAGTTGTACACCTCCAATCTGAGGGAGCTATCATGGAGCGTATTAAAATTGTAGATTTATTCGGAAAATTAGTTTTTGAAACAGCGGTAGACGACGTTCAAATTATTATACCAACAGAACAATTAAATTCGGGAATGTATTTGATATATATCGAAACTAAATTCGGAGAAACCGTAGAACGTTGGGTTAAAAACTAAAATATCGATTTTACAGAATATTCCACCCTTAGTGTTTTACGAAAACGTTTTTTGGTTCAGTAAAAAAGCGAAGAGCTTCTAACCCTCCTTCTCGACCAACGCCAGAGGCCTTCATTCCGCCAAAAGGAGTTCGTAAGTCCCGGACAAGCCACTTATTTATCCAAATAATTCCAGCTTCCACGTCGTTTGCCAAGCGGTGTGCTCTTTGAAGGTTTTGAGTCCAAATCGTTGCGCTCAAACCATATTTCGTGGAGTTAGCCATTTTTAAAACCTCCTCTTCCGTTCTAAAAGGAGTGATTGTAACGACTGGGCCAAAAATTTCTTCTTGGTTGGTTCTACAATCATAGCTCAAACCTTCGATAATCGTTGGTCGCATGTAGTAGCCTTCCTTTAATTCACCGTCTAAAATTACGCGATTACCACCCGTTAAAACTCTGCCACCCTCAGTTTTAGCCAATTCAACGTAGGACAGTACCTTTTCAAGATGGCTAGCAGAAACCAGGGCACCCATTTTGGTTTTCGATAATTTAGGATCACCTACTTCCATTTTACTCACTTTTTCAATAAAAGCAATTTTAAACTTTTCATAAATTGATTCCTCAATAAAAATACGCGATCCGCATAAGCAGATTTGTCCTTGATTTGCGAAGGAGCTTTTCAAGGTAACAGCCAACATTTCATCAAAATCACAATCCGCAAAAATGATATTTGGGTTTTTTCCGCCTAATTCGAGAGAAAGTTTTTTGAACATGGGAGCTGCGATTTTTGCTATTTGAGCACCAGTTTCTGTGCCACCAGTAAAAGAAATGGCCTTTATTTTAGGATGTTTCACGATAGCCGAACCGACAGACCCTCCTAAACCATGAAGAATATTAAGCACCCCAGACGGGAGTCCAGCCTCCTCACAAACTTGGCTTAACAAATAGGCCGTATAAGGAGTGACTTCTGAAGGTTTAGCAATTACGCAGTTACCCGACACCAGAGCTGGGGCAATTTTCCATGAAAACAAATACAGCGGCAGGTTCCAAGGAGAGATACAGCCGACAATTCCTATTGGTTTTCGAAGCGTGTAATTAATTCC
>JAHKAT010000058.1 GCA_018825925.1 Bacteroidota bacterium
AGGATTGATTAAGCAATATTATAAGGAAACCAATAACGTAAAAGCGCTAAAAGGAAAACTAGAGTTTGCAGGGCATATCCAAAAGAATCTTATTCACAAAGAGCGTTTTTATACCACACATCAAGTGTATGAAAAAGACCATTTAATACATCAGGTTTTAAGCCAAGCGCTGCGTATCATCGAACAATTTTCGAAAGGAAATCACTTATATAGTAAATGCAAATCGGTACAATTGGACTTTCCAGAAGTTAAGCAGATTCAGGCCAATGAGGCTACATTTGCCAAAATTCCTAATTCAAGGAAAACGGCTCCGTACAAAACTGCAGTAGAAATTTCACGGCTAATAATTTTGAACTTTGCTCCTAATGTTTCTAGCGGTAGGGAAAATATGTTAGCTTTATTATTTGATATGAATTCATTGTGGGAAGAATATGTTTTATTGTGTTTGAGGAAAGCGGCAAGCAATAGCGATCAAGAAATTTCTATTCATGGTCAAAAGTCAAAACGTTTTTGGAACGGTATTTCTATTCGACCAGATATTGTTATAGAAAAAAACGACGAGACTTTTATTATCGACACTAAATGGAAGAACATAAATAACAGTCCGCCTTCTACAAATGATTTACGCCAAATGTATGTCTACAATGAGTATTGGAAATCCAGTAAAGCGATGCTATTGTATCCTTCAAATGCGACTAAATTTTCGCAGGAAGATTTTATTCCTTTTAATTCAATAACTGATGTCGTGCATCATCAATGCGGCATAGGAAAGGTCTCTGTTTTAAAAGAAGATGGTAAAGGATTAAACAATGAAATAGGTTCTGAAATCTTAAATTGGTTTTTAGATAAACCTGAAAATCCGGTCAGATTATAATCTAATTTAAACCCATAAAAAAAGAGGAAACAACCGTTTCCTCTTTTTTTTTATTCTTGACATTCCGTTTTATCAAACTTATATTTTACGTTTTCATAATCGATTGGTTTTCCTTTTACAAAGTATGACGCTCCCATTGTGGTTTGGATTTCGCCATTTCCTAGGATTAATTGGTCGCCTTTTTTCAAGAAAGCCATAGGGTTTTTATAGGTTTTCTCTTTGTATGTTCCTTGAATAAACGTATAACTTGCATAAAGCGTATCTCCTTTGAATTCTCCTGCGAGATTTCCTTGTTTTGTGGGCATGTTCTCGATAGTCATGGTCATGTCGCCGGTGATTTCGCCATTTTCAAGCGTGTTTAGCTTGAGCATCAATGTATCTTGTTCGTAGATTGCCTGGTAGCATTCAGAGCTTACCACTGTTTGCGCTGCGAGTTCTGCTGGTGTTTCAGGGTTTCCTCCTTTTTCTTCTTGATTATTTTTACAACTTTGAAGTGCTATAAGAGGCAGTGCCAGACATAAAAGGCTGATTTTTTTCATATTCGTTTATTTTTGATTACTAATTAATTTTGGCGAAAGCCTACGCTAATTTACAAATAAATAACTCAAATTGCCGGGATTGCTTATATAATTGCATGTAAAACCAAAGTTGCTGCACACAATACCACTAGTATGGCTAACCTAAATTTAACTTAGACTACTCTTTAATATTTGTTAACGATACCGCATTTTGAAAAGCACTTTCTTAATTTTGCAATAGCGGATTGCTATAGAAAGTTGCAGAGCTATTTTTCGCCAACTATATATATGTTTATCCAACCTACCGTTATCTATGAACCAACTGGATACTAACCACGAAGACATTTTTGAAAACTTCATCTTTTGCTTAGAAGGCGTTCCTGATATTGAAGAACCCCATTCATCTGAAGTTGTTGAAAGCCTAGAAAAACTCGCTTTTAACTACGGGCTTGCGAGCATTTATAAAACCTGTGATACAATCGAAGGTTTGGAGGAAAGTTTGAACACCCTACTCTATGACGACCACGGATTTAAAGATTACGAAATCATTTATCTCGTTATGAAGGGTGAAGAGAACAGCATTTGCCTCAATGATTATTACTATACACTAGACGAAATTGCCGAAGTTTTTGAAGGGAAACTTACTGGTAAGATTTTGCATTTTGCAAATTCAAAAGTACTGGATTTAAGTTCAGACGAGGCACAATTTTTTCTAGATGTTACGGGTGCCAAAGCGATTTCGGGTTACGGTACACCCTTCGATCGATTGACAAGCATTAACCTTGATAAAGCATTTTTTAGTTTCTTTAAAGAGACTGATAATGTGTTTGATATTGTAGAAGAGCTTTTCCAAAAGAAT
>JAHKAT010000059.1 GCA_018825925.1 Bacteroidota bacterium
CAAACTATTTTTTGACTTTTTGCGTAGGCCTCAATTACGCTTATGAATATCAAAGCTTTAGCCTGTAAAAAAAAATGAAATAATTATCGAGTTTTTAGACGATGCATCATCTCCAGCTTGTCCGGAGTAGGTTTAGCATGTTCTTTTATACTTCTTTCCAATGAAATCTTAACCATTTCCTCACCTTTCGCCCCAATCATATATCCAGATTCACCGCGAATAAGACAATTTACCGCCTCATATCCCATGCGAGTGGCTAAAATTCTGTCCAAAACACTCGGACTGCCGCCTCTCTGTATGTGACCCAGTATGCTACAGCGCAAATCATAACCATCTAAAAACGGTTTGACCTTGGTCATTATTTCCTTCGCCCCACCAGCATCATCGCCTTCTGACACTATAATAATGCTGCTTCTGCGTCCTTTTGAACTTTCCTTTATAGTATTCACCAAAGCGTCAATATCTGTCCATTCTTCTGGAATCAGCACATCATCAGCCCCAGAAGCTATTCCACTATTTAAAGCAATGAATCCAGCATCGCGTCCCATGACCTCTACAAAAAATATACGATGATGACTACTTGCTGTATCCCGTATCTTATCGACAGCACTCACCACTGTGTTCAGAGCCGTGTCGTAACCTATCGTATGATCGGTTCCAAATATATCATTGTCTATTGTTCCAGGTACGCCTATTATAGGTAAGTCAATTTCTCTAGATAAAGTTTGCGCCCCGGCAAAACTTCCATCTCCACCTATCACAACCAAGCCGTCAACTTGCCATTTTTTCAAATTAGCAATTGCCTTTTGTCGTCCTTCAGGAGTTCGAAACTCTTCGGATCGTGCTGTCCCTAATATAGTGCCTCCTAATTGTATGATATTGTTCACATCGTTATAAGTCATTTCGCGACCTCGTCCTTCTATCATTCCTTGATAACCGTCTTCTATGCCGATAACTTCAATATTGTGCGACTTTGCCGTTTTGACCACAGCTCTAACACAAGCATTCATTCCTGGTGCATCTCCTCCTGAGGTAATCAAAGCAATTTTTCGCATACTATATATATAAGGTAAAATTCTATGGCCAATTTACCGACTTTTTATGGAAATTATTTCTTTCTTGCATCTTAGTTTAAAAGATCTTGTTCGGACTGAGAAAATATCGCCAACTGAGTGATGAGGAATTGATTCTTCAAAACAAGGCGCGCCCAAACAATAAATCATTGGCGATAATCTACGAGCGCTATGGTCCACTGGTGATGGGGGCTTGCATGAAGTATTTGAAAAATATTCAGGAGGCCGAGGATATGACCTCATCAATTTTTGAGAAGCTGCCTGAAAAGATTCTACAACACGAGATTCGTTATTTCAAATCTTGGTTGTATCAGATGACCAAAAATGAATGCCTGATGAAACTGCGCAAGAAGAAGGTTTACACGCAAGAGGTGAACGAACAAATACTGTGCAGTGTTGAACAAGAAGTTGACAAAGCCGAGAAAGAGGTTCAAATCAAACAACTCGAACTTGCGCTAGAAGCATTAAAAGACAAACAAAAGGAATGTGTCGTTCTGTTCTATCTTGAAGAACTCTCTTATCAAGAAATAAGCGATCGTCTCCGAATAGACATCAAGACCGTGAAAAGTCAAATACAAAACGGTAAAAGAAATCTAAAAATCAAATTGGAGCAATCCCATGAAGAAGAGTGAACTATATAATATGCTGAAACATCCAACTTCTCCCAATCGAGAAGAGGTCCAAAAGCCGCTTGACAACAAGGGCCTTTCGGATAAGGGTATGGATGATTTTGACAAGGACGCCGCGGAAGGCTGGGCGCTTGGTGCACCGCAAGGCATGAGCATGAAGAATCTCGACAGACGTTTCGGGAATTCTCGATCCAAATTATGGTGGACATTCGGCGCGCTTGTCCTATTAATAGGTATAGCAAGCCTGACCTATCCATGGAAGAACGCAGAGCAAGAAAAAACAGCTGACAATAAAAAGACCGAACGAACCTTTGAAGTAACAGATCTTTACTTGGCTGAGAAGATTGATACACTCCAAGAAGAACCTATCGAAAACAATAAGGCGATTCGTCAATTGAAAATGGAGCAAAAGGCAGTGAAGTCAGAAAAGGAAACGAAGTCAAATGAGACTTACGATATTGGAACCTTACCCACGAAGAAAGTGGAGGTTGCCAACAAGACAACGGAAATAGACCGCAAACGTAAGATGAAGGAAATTTATCTGTCGACTTTTAAATTGGTCGATTATCGTTCTATTCGTTCTCGCCCCATGATTGCTACGCAACAACTCATTGTTCAAGGCACAGCTGCAAACAAAGAAGAGAAAGGTGAAGTCGACGAGGAAGCACTTTGGCGAAAAGTAGACATACCTTATATAGACTACTTGGAAAAAACGATGGACTTCATGGAAAAAGGCAGTTTCAAAAATGCTTTGGCGCGCCTAGATCAGATCTTGGCTACCTACAACGATGACATCAACGCCAACTTTTATGCTGGATTTTGCTCCTATCATTTGAAGGACTACCATGCAGCTGCGGCTTACTTCCAAAAAACACTGCAACACCCCTACAGCAACTTCGACGAAGAAGCCGAATGGTACTTGGCGAAAAGTTACGCCGCTTCAGGCGACACCAACAAGTCTCAAGAAATACTGAAATCCATCGTTTCGAAAAATGGGTATTATGCGGAGATGGCGAGGAAGGAGATGTAGCTGAGGATGCGGATGAGAATGAGGTAAGGTTTATTTTCGCCATTTGGCGGATTGAGGTTTTTGACTTAGTTGGAGTTATAGTTGATATGAAGGGGGCAATGACTCCCGAAAGCCCTGGTGAAATCAATGTCAAAGACACGGTCGATATCAAAGCCCTCACTACTCCTTCATAATTATTATCAACTCCTAACTTTCGTTTGATCTTTTTCACGTTAGTAATAGCATCTGTGAAGCATTAACTTTATTAGAATTCTAATCAGTTCAAAGCTTAGAATTAAAATTCCAATTGACAAAGGGGAGTTTGCGTTTTTGGTTCACGTTCCACAAGCCAAATTGGAAGCCATGAAGATGTTTTGATTTATTGATGACACCTAGTTGCACGCCTTGGGTGAAATAGGCATGATTTACAAAAGCGACACTTACCCCTTGCACCGAATAAAAAGAAGAAGATATGCCATTGATAGATAAGCCTTTTACCGAAAACCCCATACTAGATAGAACTGAAATAGAAACTCCAACTTGTTGCGACGTAAAAGTGCCAAATGTAGAAAGTAACAAACCACAATGTCGACTGCGCAAATCATAGTATATCTTTAAGCTATCTAAATCCCGAACTTCAGTATGATACTGACTTTCGTAACCAAAAACTCCTGGATTGAGCAGCATGAATATTCCTTGACCGAAGAGTTGAAAATTTACACCATAGCTTTTTCGAGTATACGGCAAACTAAAGAATGACTCAGAACCAATCAACCCAATTTGCAATCCATAAGAAAACTCCTTACGACTAGGTAATAAGCCAACCACATAATTGCTTTTCCCCTCTTTGTCAAAACTGTTTTCGGTTTGAGCTTTTATCGACTGAGAAAAAAGTAAACAGAAAAGAATGAGATATTTGACAGTCATAGTATCCTTAAATAATCCTTTGAAAATTAGTTAATTCAATAACAAAATCAAAATCTGCTAGTGTAAAGTTGATTCTTTCTTAAACGAAAGGCTCCTCATTTTAATCCTTAAAAATCGATTTTTTAATTTCTAAGATTATATTTTTCAACACCCCCTCTATCTTTTCCTTTTCCTATTGGATCGATAATCTTCAATCGCCTTTTTGGAAGTTAGCCAATTGCGGCCTTCTTTGAAAGCGTCAATCTTGCCTGTTCGGGCAAGTAGGCTGACGTACTCTTGGCTATATTCAACATCTGGCTCCGACACTATATCCGTAATGGATTGATAATCATCATAAGTATTGGTGAAAGAACTCAGGTATATATCTATCGACCTTTCCAATGCTTGGAGAATGAGGAGAACCAATTTGCTGTAATCGCCGGTATTGGCTTTGTTGAGGGCATCGTAGTATTTTTTTCTATCGTTGCGCAATATGATGGCAGGCGGATAGCCCTCTTTCATGAAGAGTAAATTAAAAATCAAGCGCACGGTGCGGCCATTACCATCCAAAAAGGGATGTATCCAAACAAAACGATGATGAAATAGACTGATTTGGACTAATCGATGAATGCTCAAGCCCGGCTCATTCATCCAATCAACGAGCTCCTCGAGGTAATCATGAACCTTCAAGGCATTTGGAGGAATGAAATTGGCCCCAGAAATTCGCACACCATGCTGACGTAACCTCCCTGCATAATCCTTTTCGATGCGCTGTAAAACCAAACGGTGAACTTCCAGAATATCCTTAGCACAAAGTCGATAATCAGATTTAACTAAAGACTCAACGAAATCAATGGCATCATGGTGATTGACAGCTTCAAAATGCTCGCGAAGTGATTTCCCTTTGATGGTAAAGCCTTCTTCAATAACCATCTTCGTTTCTTGAAGTGTGAGGGTATTGCCTTCGATACTATTGGAATTGTAGGTCCATTCTATGCTTAAACTTTGCTTTAGATTCTCAACTACAGCCGCCGGCAAAGGACGCAAAGCATCCAATTTCTGCTTTTTGGCTTCAATTCGAGCGAGTTGATCATCTAGACCTGAGAATTCATATGGGTAGCTTTTCCAATCCATACCCAAAGATACCACTTTTTCTTTAATATCGGATAAAACCATAAAACAAACTTTCCGATATTAATAAATTGATCACAAAAAAAGGAGCTATTGCTCCTTCTTGCATTCTTTTGGATTATGCGTTCACCTCTCGCTTCAACAATACATTCGGTCTATATCTATCCTCACAGTATTCCTTGAATAAACTTTCGAGTTGCTCTAATATTTTCTCTGGTCCTATTTCTTTTGCCCAAGCCAAGAGGCCCTTCGGATAATTCACACCCTTGGTCATGGCTTTGTCAACATCTTCGGCACTTGCTACTTGCATCAATACGGCATCATAAGCTTCGTTGATCAGCATGGCCAGTATGCGGTCGACAATCATTTGTCCCAACTTCATGTCTTTTTTCGGTTCTGGTAAAGCAACACCTTCGGCATAATTGTAAAAACCTCTACCCGATTTACGGCCATAAAATCCTGCTTCAGAGTGACGTTTTTGGGTAAACGAAGGCTTGAAACGCGGATCAAAATAAAACGCTGCGAAAACAGATTCTGTTACGGCGTAGTTGACATCATTTCCAATGTAATCCATCAAAGTGAATGGTCCCATGCGAAAACCACCAATCTCTGTCATGGCCCAATCGATGGTTGCGAAGTCGGCGATACCTTCTTCGTAAATACGCAAAGCTTCTCCATAAAAAGGTCGAGCCACACGATTGACGATAAATCCTGGTGTGTCTTTGCAAACTACGGTTGATTTTCCCCAGTTGTCGATCAGCGTTTTTGCTTTTTGCAATACCTCATCCGATGTTTGCACCGCAGGAATAATCTCCACCAAAGGCATCAAAGGAGCTGGGTTGAAAAAATGTATCCCGATAATTCTCTCTGAGTGCGTCAAAGCCGAACCGATAGAAGCGATAGAAAGTGACGAAGTGTTGCTCGCCAAGATGCAGTCTTTCGAAACGATAGTCTCCATTTTCTTGAAAACAGAATGTTTCACATCCAATTTCTCCACGATAGCTTCAATGATCAATCCACAACCTTTGAAGTCTTCCATTTCGGTAGAATAGCTGATTCTTCCTTGTATATCTCCTTTATCGATAGTCGAGATTTTTTCTTTCTCCACCAATCGAGCCAAGATCTTATCCAAACCCGCTTCCGCTTTTGTCAGCATTTCCTGACTCACATCCACCAATATTGTTTCGTGCCCATTTTGCGCAGCAACTTGCGCTATTCCTGAACCCATTGTTCCGGCACCTAAGACGCCAATCTTATATTTGCTCATTCTTGCTTTTTTTGAGTCAGGACTGCCTGAGTCAGGAGTCAGGACTATTATCTTAATTGTTTAATTTCCTTTTCAATCCCCCTATTTTTCTCTGTATACTTTGAAGCTTGGGGAAAACTTCATCAATTTCAATTGCAAATAAATCTGCTAACAGCAACAATTGTGTTTCAAGTTCATATGCTGATGACAAAGACATAGATAAAAAATTCAAGAAGTCCTTATCGGTCGTTCGTCCAGACCCTTCCGCTATATTTGAAGGAATAGAAACAGCACATCTTCTAATTTGACTAATAAGACCAAACTTTTCACTATCAGGCAAAGTTGAAGTCATAATGTATATTTCTTTTACCAAATGAAAGGACTCCTTCCAAACTTCCAGCTCCCTAAAATTATGTCTCATCTCAGTCTGTTTTCAAAAAACAATTGTACTACAAAGATTTCACATCCACAACCCTCAAAGTGTTCAATCAACAATCCTGACTCTTGACTTCTTTAGTCCTGTCTCTTGACTTAGAAAAAGTCTTGACTCCCAAAATCCTGACTCCTGACTCCTATAGTCCTGACTCACTCCCCCACGAAGTAACTACTTCCCAATAAACAAAGGTTTACGTTTTCCCAAAAACGCCTCCGTTCCCTCCTTAAAATCATGCGTTTGTCCTGCTAAGGTTTGAAGATTTTCTTCGACTTGAAGTTGTTGAGTGAGGTTGTTCGTGAAGGATTCGTTTAAAGCTTTTTTGGTCAAACCCAGACCTTTGGTAGGCATTTGGGCTAAGGTATTGGCTAATTTGGAAACCGATTCTTCGAATGTTTCGTCGGAATAAGCTTTAAAAATCATATTCATGGCTTCGGCGTCTTTGGCCATTACTTTTTCGCCTGTCATCATCAAGGCAGAAGCTTTTTGCCAACCTATTAAGCGGGGCAACATGAAGGTTCCTCCTGAATCAGGAATCAATCCAATTTTTGAAAAGGCCTGTATGAATACTGCACTTTCTTTGGCTAAAACTATATCACACGCCAACGCAATATTCGCGCCTGCACCTGCGGCAACTCCATTCACGGCGGCAATGATGGGTTTTTCGATATTACGCAAACGCTCGATGATAGGATTGTAATGGTCTTTGACAATGGATGTCAACTCCGGTCCGTTTGGATCCGTTGCTTCAGCTAAGTCTTGACCAGCACAAAAGGCCTTTCCTTCGCCCGTGATAACAATACATCGTACCTCATTATTCTGTTGCGCATTGTCCAAACTGCTTTGTAACTCTAAAGCCATCTCTCTATTAAAGGAATTAAAAACCGCAGGACGATTGAGAGTAATTGTAAGAACTTGATCTTTTAAATTTGTAAGTATTGACATATTATACACTATATATTTTTTTCATTTCTTGCACTCGAAGCAGTATACTTTCTCGAAGAATACTTGGCTCTATCACTTCAATTTCCCCTCCATAACTCATTAAGTCACGAATTAATTCTTCTGTAATGATGACACTTAAAGTAAATGTACTCCTCTTGTTTCCTTCTTTAATTAATTTTTGTGAAAGGTGAAAAGGTTGGGACTGAATGTATTTTGCAGCAATATTATTGGCTTTCAACACTACCTTAAGAGGTTCCGATTCATTTGCTGTAATCCCTACCGAGTGTTGAAAAAACGAGTCTGGATTAAAGTCCTTTGGTTTATCCGAGACTTTGTCTGAAACAACCACCTCATCCATTCGTTCCAAGGCATAGGTTACCACTTTGTTTTTTTCGCTATCCTGCGAAATTAGGTACCATCGATTTCTATATTCTTTCAATAACAAGGGTAAAACGATTCTATTTTTTGGTTTACCAGTAATGTAACTGGTGTAAGTAAATGTCACCAATTGTTGTTCTTGTATTGATTCTAAAAACAACGTCAAATGTTCATTCCCTGAAGAAGCAACACCCGTTTCGAATTGAATTATTTCCTGGTACTCATCGGCTTTGGAAGAAGTTGCCACATGTACCCTGTCTACTATTTTGTCAATCGCGTTTCCAAATTGCTTGAAAAGTGCGACCTCCTTAAACTGCATCAAAGTTTTAGTCGCAAATTGTATGGCTTGGATATCTTCTTTCGTTAATGGAATTGAATCGATACTATAATCCTCATCTTCATAGAAATAGCCTAAATTAGCTTTGGAATATTTAATCGGTGCATCATGATCCATTCTCATAGAAAAAAGATCTTTTTCTATGGTTGAATCACAGATGTTTTCTCCTTCTATACTTCCATATAAAGCTTCTTCACAGGCTTCCCTTAATTTTCGTTTTGATGGATATGGATTGTATTGATTTCTCAAACATCGGTCTATAATTCTATAACGAATTTGGGCATTTTTAATTTGAGACATAAATTTCAAAAAGGAGTTGAAAAATACGAATTATTTACGAGGCACGTAAATTTTAGCGCCGTGATCTGTTGAAATTTGACCAATAAAACCCTTCCAACCTACTGAAAAAATAATGGCCATTGGAAAACCTGGAGTTATTGAAGCGGACAAACGATTTCGATCATTTAATTTGTAATCATATTCCATATCTATACCGCTAATTAAAAACTTGTATTGGACAGGACCAAGATGATTCGAATTATATATTCTAAAAAAAGAACTCCCTTTATAATCGGATCCAAATCGAGTCCATGACTGCCTGTATAAAAACACAGGGCCCAAACCCAAATGATAAGAATGTTTTCCTTTTTCGAAGACAAGTGACCTAAAACCAAGGTGTGAAAAACCAGCCCAACCTCCCGAACAATCTAAAAATCCGGCTTGTATGGCTTTTATAGAAAACCGAGGGTTTGACAAAAATCGCTCAACGCCAATAAATGCACCAAAATTCAGAACAAATCTCGCATTTTTATCCAATCGATAGGGTTGCAAGTAAGCGTAGGAATCTCCAAATGGATGAATAGTCATTCCAAAATACTTTGCAGTAATGGCATACTGAGCCCTAGTTGTTTTAAAAGAAGTAAAAACAATAAAAAAGAGTATTAAAATATTTCGATTTACTTTGGCAAGCATCGAATCAAGCCGTTTAAGATCCCTCGAATCAGCCTATGAAGCAAGGTGAAACCTTTGGTTTGCTCCACCAGCTTTGGTGAATATTTATAGTACAGTTGAATAAATTTTCTTCCACCTTTACTTTGCGCCAATGTTTCATCTCTAAATCTGCGCAACTCCATTACTTGTGGATGGTCATAATCTCCGTATGCCATTGTTGCAATATAACAACCACTTGACGATCCAGAGCTGCCAGAACCACCCGATCCACCAGAACCATTTGACCCCCCAGAGTTGGAACCACCAGAATTTGATCCGCCAGAATTAGATCCGCCAGAATTGGATCCGCCTGATCCGCCAGAATTGGACCCTCCCCCAGTATTCGTGTTGTTATTGTTTTTGTTTGAAAATGACCCCAAAAAAGACAAAATGATCACGGTCACAATAAGTATAAACAAGAGGATTAAAAGTAAGAAACCGAGCAGAATCGCACCCAAAACGATAAAAACCGTTCCAATAATTTTGTCTTCATTGGATGTAAATGCCCTAATTTCTTTTACCTCATCAAATCGAATTTCCACATTTTTAGTCTCACCTCGCGATTCTGGCAATTCTAAATTTGACTCAGGTTTCATATACAAATGAACATCTTTTCGATGTCTCAAAGTAGACTCCTTGGTTACAGGTCTTTCAACGATTGAATCTTTGGGTGTGAATCGAGCTTTACCAACTATAGAATTATCTACTATTTCTTGGTTTTCAAGAGTACCAATTTGACCGTCTTTGTGAACAATCACGTTGTATCTTTTTATGTTTTTCTCAAACCGTTTACTTGTGCTTAAATCAGCAGGCTGAAACGTCATTTGTTGATACTTAACACAGCCGGTGATTGTAAAAACAACCACAATAATGGGGATTAGATAGCGCATTATTTTAACTTTTCAATAAGGAAAGGTAGGGAAATCATTCTGAATTTATCAAAAATATTTGAAAATATAGTAGTAAAGATTTCGTTCAAGAAAACAGTCTATCATCAGACTTTGTAATAAAATGGCGCTTTTTAAAACAGAATATCTAAACAGTTTACATCTAAAAAAATCAAATTATTTTTGAACAGAAATTCTTTCAACTTCTTGTTTATAACCAAACAATTCGAATTTTTTGATTGCCTCTGCCACTTCTTCAGGCACATCTTCAACCCATGAATTGGCACCTGCTCGAATTTTTGACAACACATCGTCAGATAGTATGTGCAAAAATCTTTGGTCGTATCCTTCAATAGCAGCCATTTTATTGTTGTCCTTCATGAATTGAAGTAATCCATTTAAGTGCTTCGGAATACGAATGTTCTCTAATTCATACAATTCACCGTTCTCTACATTAATGGCAGGGTAGACAAAAAGCTTGACGTTATGACCAAAACCTCTACCAAAAGCTTCTAACAATCCTCCTGGTAAATTATCGTAATATCTTTCATCAAAAATCGTGTGCAAATTATAAACCCCTACAATCACACCCATTAATTTTCCACGTGCGATTCCTCCCAAATAATCCACCATTTTGTAGTGTTTTAAATAGTTGGAAATCATTACTGTGTAACCTAATGAACCTAATAACTCTGCTCTGTCAACAAAATCTTTATCAGAAATTTTTCCATCAGCTGTTAAATCCTTTAGAGTGAGTTCAAAAATCACCGAAACCGATTCCTCTTTCACTCCCTCTTCCTGTAAAAACTGGCGTTTACCAGTTTCTATCATATCTATATGTACTTTAGTCACTGGTCTAAATCGACCTCGCACCAATAAAATATTTCTTTTATACAAAGCTGAGGTAGGCTGTAAAACGCTACCGTTCAAATCGAACATAGTAGCATCAGTCATCCCTCTTTTAACGAGGTTAAGAGCCAAAATTCGATTGTCAGCACTCTCAAAGTCTGGTCCAGAAACACGTAGCATATCTATTTCCACACGTTCACGAGGTAAACGATGCAACAAACTTTGGATAAACAAATCCATGTCTTTATTTTGGAAATAACAAGCGTGAATCAAGTTAACACCCAATATACCTAAGGCCTCTTGTTGCGCTTTATTTGAATTATCATGCATTTTCACATGCAAAATAACGTCATTGGTCGGCCCTTCTATTTCTAACTGAAATCGAATTCCAACCCAACCTTGACCCTGATTTGTTTTGTGATAATTCAGCGATTCAACGGTATTGCAAAAACTAAAGAATCGAGCTTCCTCATATTTTTCAGGCAAACGCATTTTCATTGTATTGAATTCCGTTTCAAGCATGGTGCTTAAACGCTCTTCACAAACATATCGAGAAGACTCCCCATACAATGAATCGGAAACCTTCATGTCATAAGCCGATTGAGAAAAAGCTATTGTACCCGAACTTCCTCCAGCTTTAAAAAAGTTAGAGGCTACTTCTTGCCCCGCACCAATTTCCGCAAAACATCCATAAATGTCTGACGTCAAATTGATTTTAAGCGCTTTCTCTTCTGTGGTTAACCTTCTTTCTTCGAACATGATCTATTTCCAACTACACTATAACTGTATAAACGTATTTTTTTAACTAATCGTTTAATATAAGGTATATTTTGTTGCAAATTTAGAATAAAATATACTCATCTGCACTAGATGTCCATCAGTATTTCTCTACTTTTGGCCATTATAGCTAAGATTTTGAATATTTCTGGTCATACATAACAATTTCACACTTTTTTTTGAATTCTTTTCCTAAATTTATTTAATGATTGAGAAAGCTTTAAAACCACTACAAGTAGTTAGCGCGTCGGCAGGAAGCGGAAAAACGTATAACTTAGTTTATCAATACATTTTACTTCTATTCAATAGTCCACAAAAGGACGCTTTTTCTAAAATTGTGGCTATGACTTTTACAAACAAAGCCGCTTTAGAAATGAAAACAAGAGTGATTGGAGCTCTTGAAGTACTTGCTTTTCCAGAAAACTTCGCTCCATCTGATAGAAAATACGAAGCGCCTTTACAGGCTGAACTAAAACTTTCCAAGGAAGTTATACATGCACGTGCCAAGGTGATTTTAAAATCTATTCTGCATAGGTATGAGGATTTCATGTTGCTCACTATCGATAAGTTCAACTTAAAATTACTTCGTAGCTTTTCAAGAGATCTTGATATAGCCGGAGATTTTGAGGTGGTTATCGACGCAAAATTATTACTTCAAAAGGTGTTGGATCAAATTCTTAGTGAAATTGGCACTAAAGATCACGATACCTTGACAAAACTGGCCTTAAGTTTTGCTGAAAGTCAAGTCTCCGAAGACAATTCATGGAATATACAGAGCAGTATAAAAAATGTGATTTATGGTCTAATTAAAGAGAAAAATGTCGATTTAGTTCAGCTGCTGCGCGAAAAAGAATATGGCTTTTTAAGATACGCCCAACTTAAAAATGAAATTGAACAACTTAAAAAACCTATTCTGGAAATCGCAAAAGAACTAGATGAATATTTGAAAAACCAATCAAAAGACGACTTTACGCAACGTATATCGGGTAAATCTGTTAGCTGGAATGGTTTGAAAAATGCCGTGAAAAAACCATTCTTACTAAGAGGTGCGTTTAGCTCAGCTGTCATCAATCATGTAAATACCGGAAATAAGACTATTCAGCCTATTCCAGAGCTGTGCAGTTTAGTA
>JAHKAT010000060.1 GCA_018825925.1 Bacteroidota bacterium
CGAATTGATATTGAGGTTTACGTGTATAAGGTGCAATAGCGATGCCGCCAATATCATTAGGCGCCGGCAGTTTTGTTTTTAATTTTTTAAACGACTCTTTGTGATAATTCACTGGTGAAACAAAGTGCACTTCTATCCAATTAATGCCCACTTTTTGTTTATCTGAAACTCTAAAATCATACGGCCTAAAGGCATTCTCTGACTTTCCTATCTTCTCATCATTCAAATAAATAGTAGCATACGTATCAATGTTTGGAAAGTGTAGGTTAGTTTTTACGGAAGGATTTTCACATATATAGGATGTTCTAAAAATCCAATCGTGATTTTCAATCCACTGGAATAACTTTTCATTGGTACCATAAAAGGGGTCAGGTAATTCTCCAGAGACCATTAAGGCTTCTTGAACGCTTCCTTTTGAACCAAGGTTAATCCAAACCTTCTTAATAGGGTGAAAAATCTCCCAAGTCAAAACGGTTTCTTTAGCGACTGCATTGTTTGAAAGAATAAGCACCATTAAAACCACTAAAAATCTCATTAATAAGTATTTAAATCAATTAAATTAAAGCAACACATCACCACTTACGATCATATGCAGAATCAATTAATTCTTCTTTGTCGATAGATTTTACAGCTATATTAAAACCATTATAAACAGAGTACGCCCCATAATTTCCATCCTTATCGAGAGCAATAAACCCGCATTGCAAACCCGTTAAATCTTTATTTTTTCTAATAATTCGGTTCACCGCTTCTTTGCACGCCTCTTCTGGAGACATTCCATTTCTCATGCATTCAACAACAGTATGACTTCCAGCAATTCGAATAATAGCCTCTCCTAATCCTGTTGCAACTGCGCCTCCCACTTCATTGTCGATGAACAAACCAGCACCAATTATTGGAGAATCTCCTAGTCGACCTGGCATTTTGTATGCCCATCCAGAAGTAGTGCACGAACCAGAAATTTTACCCTCTGAATCCATTGCCAAGATTCCAATCGTATCGTGGTTTTCGTGATTAATAATAGGCTTGACTACTAGTTCAGGATTTTTTTTAATCCATTCTTTATATTCTTTCTTAACCTCCGATATCGGTGATTTCAGTTTTTTAAAACCAAGTTGTTTTGCGAATATTTCAGCTCCTTTGCCTACCAACATGGCATGTGGAGTTTGCTCCATTACCTCTCTGGCAATTTGTATAGGATGTTCAAACCCTTCTACAAAGCCTACCGCGCCCGAACGCCCTTCAGAATCCATAATACAAGCATCAAGAGTTACATGGCCAGTTCTATCTGGCATTCCGCTAATACCAACACTTCTATTGCTTCTATCGGACTCCGTAACCATCGCTCCTTTCATCACAGCATCCAACGAACTGCCCTTGTTTTCCAGAACAGACCAAGCCCCTTTGTTGGCCTCCAAACCATGGCTCCACGTAGAAAGAACGATTGGTTTACTTGCGTTTTTAATCTCAGAATCTTTGATCAATGTTGTTTGAGCCGCAAAAAGGTCTTTTGGGGTCAAAACAGCGGCGGCTCCACCTAAAACTCCAACCTTAAAAAATGATCTTCTTTTCATTGCCTAATTTTTTCTTTGCTCTTGACTAATCCATCTTTGAAACACCTTTGCTTCACGTTCATGATTGGCGTAATTACTTGAAAAATAGTGCTTGCCTGAATATTCAGGCAAAGCCACCATATAAATGTAGTTGTGCTTGGCTCTGTTCAAAACCGCATCTACAACACCTGTAGGCGGAATGCAAATTGGTCCAGGAGGTAAACCACTAATAAAGTACGTGTTATAGTCACATTCAATTTTACGATGAACAGCCAATAAGCGTTGCACTGTATCTAACTCTTTTCCCCAGCAATACTTGAAAGTTGGGTCAGACTGCAAAGGCATGCCCATACGAATACGGTTCAAATACAAACCAGCGATAACCGGCCATTCGTCGACCAACCTAGCTTGCTCAGAATAAACTATACTTGCAAGAGTGACGACTTCAGCAGGAGAATTCAAACCAATGTCAGCAATCTGACTGGTTCGTTTTTCCGACCAAAATGTAGCATATTCATCTGCCATTCGGTCCACAAACTCTTTTTCATTGGTGTCGTAGAAAAAACGATAAGTATTCGGAAGCAACAAACAGTGAATTTGTCGATTCGTCAATCCAAGGTTTTGCAGCCGTTCATTATTTTCCAATTCCTTAATGAGTAAAGCGCTATCGAGCAATAATTTATCGGCAATTTTACCCGCTAAATCAGCTACAAAACGTGCATTTCCAATCACAATTTCTACCTCCTCTTCTGCATTACCATTACCTGCAGCATTTTTAGTAAAGCCATTTAATATCTGACGAATGGAAGTCTTTCCAAGAATTTTGTACTTTCCTAAAGCAATGTTCTCTCTGGTCAACCCTTTGTAATTACCAAGCGCCAAAAAAGCCTTTTCGTTCTTCAAAACCTGTTGCTCTCTTAATTTAGCCGACAATTCTTTTAAATCCATCGATTTGTCGATATAAAAAACGATTGTTTCAGTGTTTTCAACTTTGGAGAAGTAATAAATAGCGGGCTGAATTTTATCTTTAAAAACAAATAAACAACCCAAGATTGCAAGTACAGCAACGATTATAAATTTACGCATCGATGATATGAGATAATGTTTTTTTCTAAGTCGAAAGTACTGTCTTTTTTGATGGAATGACATTTGTCAAAGGAGTTTTTTTCAAACAACCCTAGACTCGCCTTATTGGAAACATCCACCTTCGCAATAAATTTCTCGATTTTATACTTCTTCATTTCCATGATTCCAAGTTCGAGAGCTTGCGAAGCAATCCCCCGCTGGCGATAATCTTTATTCGCTATCAGTATGCCTATTTCTATAGAATTGTCCAACTCTTGAAAATTAAAAAAATCAAGGGTTCCAATCGATGATGACGCAAACTCTATAATCCATCTGATTTGCTTTGAATTTTCAAAGTCTGAAGAGCAATCGATCAAATCCAAAATCTCTTGAAAATCAAACGGTGATTGTCTTTCAGAATGAATCAAATTTTCAGGTTCATTTTCCCATAGCATTAGTTGAGCTGCATCCGTGAATTTAACCGGCCGTATAATCAACTTCTGCATTCTTATAAATATTTTTCCAGTTTTCTTGCACATCCTGCGAACTATAAACAGGAATATCGCTCCAGTGGTGAGGCAGGTTGATACTAAATTTACGTACAATATTGTTTCTCTCTTGCAATAACTTCAGCAAATCCCTTAATAAAAACTTCTCCTCCTCAACTTTTAAGGACTGCAGAATAGGAAGCAAACAACTGCACTCATTTTCGTAACAGCTTTTATACTTCGAAAAAGTGTTTTCAATAAACTTTTCAGACCTTGTCAAATTAAGTTCAATAAGTATAAGGGGGATTTGTGAGCGGGTCACTTTTTTAGTAACATGTTCTATTTCAACGGAATGTTCCAACTTATTAAAGCGGAGACTAAAGTATTTTTTATCTATTGAAAGACCTATGTGTGGTGGTTTTTGATGTGGATTCCATATCCACAACACCATTTTACTCTTTAGAAAATCTAAAGAAAACTCTTGGTTTAACTGAATTAAATCATCCCACATACACATTTCCTTTGAAAACAAATTCGGCCGGTCCTGCTAAAAAAATAGAATGATAGCCCAGCTTTTCGTCAAATTTAAACTCTACTTTCAAATCCCCTCCTTGCGCTGCGACATTGATTTCGCATTGTTTCAGGTCGGGAGTAAATTTATGGTGGTAAGCCAACGCAGCTGCCGTAACACCAGTGCCACAAGCAAGTGTTTCATCCTCCACCCCTCGCTCATAAGTTCTAATAGCCAATTGACTTTCACCTAAAACCTCTACCCAATTGACATTTATCCCCTCTTTTTTGTACAAGTCACTGTTGCGAATAGCTCTTCCTAACTCAATTACATTTTTTTCATCGATTGATTGGTCAAATTGGATATAATGAGGCGAACCTGTATTCAGCACAAAACTCAATTCTCTGAGCGTTTCAATACTTGTAACGTCCTTCATTTCGATCTTCACACCGCTATTTAAAATCTCACCAGTATGGGACCCATCAATGGCGTCGAACTCATAAATAGTTTTATTGTAAAGTTTTAATTCTTTAGCAACAAACTCAACAGAACATCTGGCTCCATTACCGCAAAAGCTCTTCGTACCGTCAGCATTGAAATAATCGACAACGAAATCTGATTTTTCCGATGAATTAATCAATATCAGACCATCTGCTCCAATACCAAATCGTCGGTCACATAGCTTTGTCACATGATTTTCTGTCAAAAAGTCATATTGACCAGAAAGATTGTCCAAAAGGATAAAATCATTGCCAGCACCCTGATACTTTGAAAATGCAATTTGTTCTAGCTTCATTGTAGCGCAAAGGTACTAATATCAAGGATAAAAGACTATTTCTGCTTAACAATCTTTAACACGCCTAGACATACGAAATTTACTTTTTTGGTGTTATTCTTGTTTAAAGAACGAAAAATAAAATGTCATATCATGAAAATTTCAAACAACGTTAAAACGATTGGACTCGGTTTGCTTGGTGGTCTTTTACCTTTAGCCATGTATTGGGCATTACTAGACGGAAATTCTAATACCATTACAGATCAGAATTTAAATTCATCAAAAAATAGTTATGCTCAATCTGTTAATTACAATGGCTTACCGCCAGGTTCGGAAGATTTTGTCTTGGCTTCCGAAAGTAGTTTAAATTCAGTAGTGCATGTCACCACCAAGGTTGTCAAAACCACCTTTCAAAGAGATATATTTTCTGAATTTTTTTATGGACCAGGTGCTGGTGGTAAAGAATACAAGCAGTTTGGTCAAGGCTCAGGTTCTGGGGTGATTATTTCTGGTGATGGTTACATCGTCACAAATAATCATGTCATCGATGAAGCGAGTGAAATTGAAGTTATATTGAACGACAACTCTAAATACACTGCAAAAATCGTCGGTACTGATCCCTCGACAGATTTAGCCGTATTAAAAATTGAAGCCAAAAATCTGCAAGCCATTCCTATGGGGAATAGTGATAATATCCGGGTGGGAGAATGGGTTTTGGCAGTAGGAAATCCTTTCAACCTTACCTCGACCGTAACCGCAGGCATTGTTTCGGCAAAAGCACGAAATATAAATTTATTAGCAGATCGATCGCGAACAGACATTGTCCCAATCGAAAGTTTTATACAAACAGATGCCGCGGTAAATCCAGGAAATAGCGGCGGTGCATTGGTCAACACAAAAGGTGAATTAGTAGGAATAAACACAGCAATCGCCTCACAAACAGGCTCGTATTCAGGTTACAGTTTTGCGGTACCAGCCAATCTTGTGCAAAAAGTGATGAAAGATTTAATGGATTACGGTATTGTGCAAAGAGGTTATCTAGGAATTCAAATAGCCGACATCAGTCAAGAAATTAAGGAGAAAAATAAATTACCCAACACGAAAGGTGTTTTCCTTTCAAAAGTAACCGAAGGAGGAAGTGCGGATAAAGCGGGCATTAAGGACGAAAGTGTGATATTAAAAATCGGCAATAAAGAGGTGAATTCCGTGGCTGCTTTGCAAGAAGAAATAGGCCGACGAAGACCAGGCGACAAAGTAAACATCACACTCCGCGAACCAAATGGCTCGGAAACGATAAAAGAGGTAGTACTCCGAAATGCAGAGGGAGAGACCAAACTGGTGACAAAAGAAGAAATTGCGAAAAACGTTTCCTTAGGCGCAACTTTTGAGGCACTGAGTTCCAAAGAGAAAAAAGAACTCAATATCAATAGTGGTGTTAGAATTAAAACCCTGAATGCAGGCAAGTTAAAATCTGTCGGTTTGATTGAAGGATGTATAATTACTAAAATCAATAATGAATCTATTGAAACTATAGAACAGCTCACCAATAAACTAAACAACACCCGAGGTGGTGTTTTAATTGAGTTTGTTACACCAAGTGGAAGAAAGGACTATATCGGACTAGGACTATAGCCTACTCTAGGCACGGTATTTGATGAGGGTAGAAAGTTCAAAAAAAGCTCATTTTCTTTTGGAGATGAGCTTTTTTTGGTCGTAACTTTGCAGCCGTTTCTATTACACTTGGAAACATTTTATAACCAATAATTGGATTAATCTTACATGAGACAGCTTAAAATAACGAAGTCGATCACGAATCGCGAAAGTCAATCACTTGACAAATATTTGCAAGACATTGGTCGAGAAGAACTAATCACCGCTGAAGAAGAGGTAGATTTAGCTAGGAAAATTAAGCAAGGTGACCAGCAAGCACTTGAGAAATTAACAAGAGCGAATCTTCGATTTGTTGTTTCTGTAGCAAAACAATATCAAAATCAAGGTTTAACGCTTCCCGATTTGATTAATGAAGGAAATTTAGGTCTTATTAAAGCAGCGCAGAAATTTGACGAAACTCGTGGGTTTAAATTCATCTCCTATGCTGTTTGGTGGATTCGTCAATCTATATTGCAAGCTTTGGCAGAACAAGCGCGTATTGTTCGTTTGCCATTGAATCAAGTAGGATCATTGAATAAGATCAACAAAGCTTTTTCAAGATTAGAGCAAGAATTCGAACGTCCACCAAGTGCTGAGGAATTAGCAGAGGCTTTGGAAGTTCCGGAAGATAAAATCAAAGAAAGTTTAAATGTTTCTGGTCGTCACGTATCTATGGACGCTCCATTATCAACCGCAGAAGACGGAGGGACATTAATGGATGTAATGGCAAATCACGATTCTCCGAAAGCAGATCACGTGTTGATGGCCGAATCTTTACAGAAAGAAATTGAGCGTTCATTGAGCACCTTGACGGACAAAGAAAGAGAAATCATTCGTTTGTTCTTTGGAATTGGAATGAATCACGGACTTACTTTAGAAGAAATTGGAGCGAAATTCAATTTGACTCGTGAAAGAGTTCGTCAAATAAAGGAAAAGGCAATCAGAAGGTTGCGTCATACCTCTCGAAATAAATTATTAAAAGCATATTTGGGTTAATCCCTTAATAACTTTTAGGCCGACTGATTTTCAGTTGGCCTTTTTTCTTTTCAAAATCATATAAACAAATAATAGTGATGGAATCAGCTGTAGGCTATGAGAAAGAGCTCAACTCACATGTAAAAAGAGAAAGAGCTGCCGTTAAATTGGCAAGTAAGGTTGGCGAACTTTTATACGACAAAGGGATAGAATTAGTTCTTTTCAGAAATCATCTTACTGATGCTAGTGTTTCTGAAATCCTTAATCTTCACGAATATTCTCGTAAAGTAGTAAACAAACCGATCGATGTTTTTACTACTTCTGAATTAGCAGAAGAGTTATATTTAATGGATCTTGCTCCTTCGAAATTAGATATAGGTAAATTAGCGAATGAATGGTTGACAGAAGGTAATGCATTTTCTTCAAAAGCAGACTTTTTAACTGCAAAACTTGCTGGTTTCGGTGGTCAAGACAACGCTATCGAACCAAGAGATGTCGTTTTATACGGTTTCGGACGTATCGGTCGTCTGGCTGCTCGTGAATTGATTAAACAAGCTGGTAAAGGTCAACAATTACGCCTTCGCGCTATCGTTACTCGTGGTGCTTCTGATGCAGATATTATCAAAAGAGCTTCTTTATTGAGAACCGACTCTGTTCACGGTGCTTTCAAAGGTACAGTGGATGTAGATTTGGAGAAAAAAGCAATTGTAATCAACGGTCAAATTGTAAAGATGATCGATGCAAGTAATCCAGAGGATATCGATTACACAAGTTACGGTATTGATAATGCGTTAATTATCGATAATACTGGTGTTTTTGAAAATCGCGAGGCTTTGTCTCGTCACCTTAAATCCAAAGGAGTTAGTAAAGTATTATTAACAGCTCCTGGTAAAGAAGTTCCAAATGTTGTTTACGGAATCAACCAAGGAACATTGGATTTAGAAAACGAGCAAATATTTTCTGCTGCTAGTTGTACAACCAACGCCATCTCCCCTATTTTAAAAGTTGTTTCTGACAAATACGGAATCATCAAAGGACATATCGAAACGGTTCACGCATACACCAATGACCAAAACTTATTGGACAACATGCATAAAAAACCAAGACGTGGCCGTTCTGCAGCTATCAACATGGTAATTACCTCTACAGGTGCTGGTAGTGCCGTTACAAAGGTGATTCCAGAATTAAAGGATAAATTAACTGCCAACGCCGTTCGCGTACCAACTCCAAATGGATCTTTAGCAATTCTTAGTTTAGAATTAAACAAAGAAACGACTCTTGAAGAAATCAATGCAACGATCAAAGATGCTGCCTTGAACGGAGAATTGGTGAATCAAATTTATTATTCATTTGATCCTGAATTGGTTTCAAGCGATATCATAGGAAACACTTGTTGTTCCGTTTTTGATTCTCATGCTACAATAGTATCCAAAGACAGTAAAAATGTTGTTCTTTACACTTGGTATGACAACGAATACGGCTACACTAAACAAGTTATCCGTATGGCGAAATTCATCACCAAAGTAAGAAGAGCGATTTACTATTAATCAGACTTCATTTCGTCTTAATAGACAGTCATACATTTTATAACCGTGAAGAAAAATCTTCACGGTTTTTTGTTTTTAAACCAATACCCAAACACTTTAAGCCTTGATTATTAAGACCTTAATTTAAAATCTCGAATTCATGGATTAATGACTTTTCTATGCTACCTTTAGTTAATTCTAGAGACTCATTCTAGAATGTATTTAAAGAAAATTCGATGAACGACTTAAAGTTAAAGCTAAAAATAGACTCCTTTGAAACAGTAAATGAAATTGGATTTTATTGGAAAAACTCAGATTACATTCATTTATTAAAGGAATTTAATTATCCAGATGCCGACCAATTAAAGGAGAACGAAATTTTTGAATATCTAAAATTATCTATTTCTGATTTTGATCCTGCAGAAGCTGCAGCAATTGTTTTGAACTATAAATTAAGTGATCAGCTAAACGAAGGCCAAATTCAGAACATATCAAATGAAATGATGAATGACAAGGTGGCTGAAGAATATCCTGAACCTGCTTTACATTTCGATCTATTCAACATCAACCAGTTGCTTTTCAAAGCCTACAATGGCACCTTCCCCAATACGGAAGCTACTATCGTTAAAATGAGATTTTTAGATGAACCAACTCCTGAAATCACTAAAGAGCTAATTATTAAATGTTTGGGAGCCACCTTAAGCAGTCACAACTTAATTATGCGCTTATTTCAAGATCAGATCAACGGCCTTGAAGAGTTTACCGATGCCAATAAAG
Source organism: Bacteroidota bacterium (assembly GCA_018825925.1). Classification (GTDB taxonomy): domain Bacteria; phylum Bacteroidota; class Bacteroidia; order Flavobacteriales_D; family Crocinitomicaceae; genus UBA2040. The sequence goes on from JAHKAT010000060.1 coordinate 9,321, forward strand.
TCATCTGGTATTTCAATAAAATTGATTCTAGACAGGTAGAAATCATCACATCTCGATATTGGCTGGACAAGGAGGATATTATAGAACTAGAATTCGAAGCTGAAATTCATCATTTTGAACAGGAATAAAACTCCTGCGCTTTGAATAAAAAGTAAAAAAAGAAGCAGAATTTATAGAAAATTCTGCTTCTTTTTAATTTAATCCTTCCTGATATAAAACATAATCAACTTATTATCAGTCTTCTATAATAACAACAAACTCAAGTTCAATATCAGTTTCTCCTGGAGAGCAAGTACCATCTTTTACTCCCGGCTGATGCTTTAGCACTACTGTTACAGCTCCTGTTCTAGCCATCGAACCTGTTTTCCACTTGGTCGTGATTCCAATTTCATAAACCTGATCACTATCTGTTCTAAGAATAACCAACTCGCCTAAATTATTAGGAGTATAACAAAACAGATGCTCGTCTCCCTCGCTTGAAACCTCTGAAGTTATATCCTCCGTTGGACTAGCGGCCTCGTTAAGCAAGGAAATTTGACCAAAATAAACCGTTCCTTTTTTCAAACGAATGGTATCAAATGAACTTGGGTCTTGTCCGCCTGGTCCGTCGATATCCCTAAAAACACTGACATAATTTGGCTCAACATTGGCGGAGTCAGTAAAGGTTAACTGCACAGTTGTAATTAATTCACTACTGTTATTATCGGTTGGTTGCTTTACTGGATCTGCAATTTTATTTTTTTTACACCCAAAAAGGCTAAATACTACTATTGTTAAAAATACGAATGACTTCATGTTTTAAAATTTAATTTGAAAATTCAATCGAAAAGAACGTCCAATTTCATCTGAGAAATAACGGTATCTATTCAAATAAGACCGATATTTTGTATTAAGCAAGTTCTCCACAGAACCTGAAAGGACAAAAGTTCGACCATTTTTTTCGAAGGATGTTTGTGATTTAATGTTTATTAAAAATACTCCGTCTGGAGGTAAAGCATAATCGGCGTTTTCCTCTACTCTATTTTGTTTAGACCGATAGGAATTACTGATCGCTAAAAATGTATTGATATTTTTCTTTTTTAATTGAGGGGTAAATTGAAACTCGTTTTGAAGATAATCCGGAGCTATTCCAACAACAAAAGCTTTATTTGTCAGATCAATAACTCGCACAAGTGAATGTGACACTTCTTGAGATAACCATTTGTACCACTTGAAGTTTACCCAACTTTCAACACCCGAATAAAATGCCTCTATTTCTTTGAAGCGAAATTCTGGAAATGCCCCTTTTATTGTTAAAACAAATTCATTTGAAGGATTTAGAAATATGTAATTGTTAAAATAATACTGGTACAATTCCACTTGGGCGGTCAATCTATTACTTTTAAACTCTCCACTCGTTTGCAAAGAAAACACCGACTCTTCTTTCAAGGATTTATCGCCTATCTCAATTGCAGCTGCACCGTGATGTAGTCCATTGCTATACAATTCGCTAATGGATGGGGGACGCCACGAATAGGCAGCATTGCTGCGCACAATCCAATGGTGTCCAAACAATCTGCTTAATCCAAGATTTGCCGATGGCTTGCTAAAAGTGAGAATCGGTTTTACTAATTCCTTCTCTTCAAAATAGAAGGATTGCAAATAAAAATTATCCACGCGCACGCCACTTTCCAGCGCCCAATAGTCCCATTTTTTAGCATAAATCAAAAAAGCACCTACATTTTGTTTGACATAATTTGGAATTAAAAATCGCCCTACTCCTTTGTTTTCTTGATATTGACCATTCATCCCAATTTCAATTTTCACCCCTTTGGAGAATTTCTGTTCGGCAGCAACATTCAATTGATGCGTACTTAGATTTAATTGAAAATCAGGAGATTGACTATTGTCTTGGCCCTCATCAATTTCCAATCTATTGTTGAACTGAAATGAATAATCCAGTTCAATTTGTTGCTTTGGATTTCGAATATAGGCATATGCTAATTTCGAAATAGAATGCTCTATTTGCTGACTTGGAGCTTTAATATCATACGTAAAAGGATCAATAATCAAGGGCGTTTCATTGGAAATTGCTTGTTTTAAATCAGTCAGATTTCCCAAATGAGAAGCAGCCAAAATCCCCAAAGTGGTTGTAAATTGAGAATGAAAAGCATCAAAACTATGCTTTCCTTTTTGGTAACCAATTTGACCGAAGTAATTAAACTCCTCATACCCCGTATTTGACAATATATAGGTAGGAGTGTTTTGGTCTCCAGACTTTTTATAACTGACCCCTGCCCTAAAATGCAATCCTTTAAAGCGTATAGAGTTGTTTTCTAACCTTGTTGAACCAAAATACATTCTTCCATTTGAAACTGCTCCAACACTAGATTTTCCTGACCAATTTTGATCTCCCCAATCACCGGGCGACACCTTTACGACGCCACCAAAAGCCTCCGGACCGTAACGCACAGCGCTTGCTCCTTTTACCACAGAAAGTGATTCATTTAACAATCCATCAACTTCAGGAGCGTGCTCGCCTCCCCACTGCTGTCCTTCTTGACGTACTCCATTATTGAGTAAAATCAATCTATTGGAATGCATCCCTCGGATAATCGGTTTGGAAATGGATACCCCCGTGTTAAAAGTGGATATTCCTGGGATTTCTCCCAACATGTCGCCCAAGGTTTTACCCGCATTTAAAGTTTGCGATCTAACACTGAGCTCTGTTTCACTAGACACGCTTCTATCCAAAACATAAGCATCCGCATTTACATCATGCAGTTCCAGTAAATGAAACTCAATATTTAGGTTTAAAACAGTGTCTTGTTTCAAGTTAAACTCAAAACGTAGAGGTTTACAACCCAAATGATGAGAAACGATGATTTGATAACTTCCTGGACACAAGTTGGGTATGCTATATCGACCTAAACTGTCTGAATAAGCACCCGAATTGTATCCTTTTAAGGATATTTTTGCTTGCTCGACAATCGAATTATCATGTATATCAATCACTTGACCAGAAATAGTCAAGTTACATTGAGAAAACACAATAGTCGAAAAGAACAATGCTAGCAAGAGCATTGTTGCCTTCATAATAAATTGAATGATTAAAAAGTAATAAATTAAACCCAATAACTACGTGGTGGCCCACGACTATCGGTAGATAAAATTTCTAACGATTGAGATTCATTTATTTGAAAACTATATAATTTCTCTACCTCAGAATATAGCTTAAAGCCATTAAAATAGACTGGTAAAGACGCATTACTTAAATCAAAATAACAGTAAGAACAGTCTTGAGCATCAAAATTTGCTGTTATATCCTTGGACTCATTGTGCTCAGATTTTACAGCTAATTCATGTTTATGCATCCAATTCTTTGGCATAGAAACCAAAGCAAAGGAGAACAGTAAGACAAAAATTATGAATCTTTTCACGCCTCAAAATTAGTCAATTCAATTAGAACCTTCTATTTTTTCAAACATTCTCTTATTTTTTGCTCGTGTAATTTTCTCTCGTCAGGTGTTTGATTTGGGCTCATGGTTAAGAACGCCTTACATTTTTGATCAACTTCATCAAATTTTGTCATAAAAGCATCATCCAGTTCTGCACCTTTCTTGATTAATTGATCGAGAGAATCATTCATAATTATACAGCGACAAAAATCCCATTGATTACCGTATTTCTTTTCAATTTTTGCCTTATTAGCTTCGAAGTTTTTATCGATATTTTTACTAATTATCGGTTTATTTACAGTTAAATCAGGTAGTTTTTGCTCAGAGGCCATTGCCAAACTATCCTGAAAAGCAATTGAATCCCGTGCATTCTGTAAATCCTTGTCGCCAGAAGAATTATTCGACTTACATCCCTCCAATGAAAAAACAGGAAGTAGAATCATTAAGATCACCCATGTTTGAAACTTGGCATTTTTTTTGAATTGTATCATAACACATCGACTAAAGTGTTCTAAATTTACAAATAATCAATGATGATAAAACACTTCATTTATATCGCTTTTCTTCAATATTCATTTTTTGGGTTTTCACAAGCCTATACCCCTGTAATACTTGAGCAGGATATTCCAGAAATGCGTGCCGACGTCAATTTTAATTTACATTACCGACAAGCGTTAAACAAGTTACGACGGGTATATCCCCTTGCATTGTCGGCAAAAGCCTATATAGTTGAGTTTGATGGAGACATAGAGAAGATGGAAAAAAATAGAGCTCGCAAAAAATATGGAAAACAAGCACATCGCACTCTTAAGGATCAATTTATTTGGGATATCAAAGATTTATATATCAATGAAGGGATTATGTTGATGAAGTTGATTCATCGCGAAACTGGAATGACAGTATCGGAAATAATCTCTAAGTATCGAGGAAATTTCCATTCCTCTATGTATGAAGGCATGGGTAAAATATGGGAACAAAATTTAAATGCACAATACGACCCAAGTGGTGAAGACTGGATTATAGAACTAGTAATCAATGACATAATTAAAAAAAGAGTTGCCTTTGATTGGGAACTTCAGCCCTTAGACAAGACGAAATACAAAGAAAACATCAAAGAATACAGACAGGATAAACGAGAATTTAGAAAAGTAAAACGTCAGTCTAAAAGAAAGGCCGGTTCAAAAATTGAGGAATAAAAAAAGCACCGCCAAAATGACGATGCTTTCCTTTAAAAAAATTTCTTACTTGTTAGTTGCAGCCATTGCTGTTGCTTCAAAACTTTGAGATATCGCAGATTTATCAAAACGAAGTTTACTACCTTCTGAATTCAACAAAACGGTTGTATCGTTGATTTCCAAAATTTTACCATGAACTCCACCAATAGTAACTACTTTATCACCAGGTGCTAAATTCTCACGGAATTTCTTTTGTTCTTTTTGTTTTTTCATTTGTGGTCTAATCATGAAAAAGTAGAATACTACTAAAATCAAGACCAACATAATTAATTGTTGTGGCATTTTATGCTATTTATTTGTTGTTATTACTTTTCTAATACAGTTGCCTTAATTGCAACTGTGGTTATGGAAGGGTCGGTGTTAGCCACAATGGTTACACCTTTTGATATCTGTCCAGATGATGTTCTGTCGGTATCCACCTCTGCTTTAATTACAAAGCTATCACCCGGAGAGATTGGTTCGTCTGGTTTTTCCACTACAGTACAAGTACATGATCCTTTCACTTCGGCAATAACCAAAGGATAGTCACCTGTATTTTTAATGGTAAAAATGGCTTCTATTGTTTCACCTTTCAAAACCTTTCCACCATCAAATACTGAGTTTACCTCCATTGTTGTTCTGTTTCCAACCTCAATAGTGTCAGAATCACCACAAGCAATTAGAATTACAGCTAAACCAAAAAACAAAATTACTTTTTTCATTTATTCATTCATTAAACCTCTACCCATTTTATTGATTTTATCTTCCCCTGTCAATTGAACAATTGCTTTGTCCAAAATACCATTAATAAAACCATTACTTTTTGGTGTAGAATAATATTTAGAAATCTCAATATATTCATTCAGAGTAACTTTCGTAGGTATACTTTTGAAAACTTGCATTTCTGTCAAAGCCATTTTCATCAATATTACGTCCATTTTTGCGATACGGTCTAATTCCCAATTTTTCGTCAAATCGTCGATTAGTTTTTCATTTTCTTTGTCCATCGTAATCGTTTTACGATACAATTCTTTAATAAAATGAACCTCGTCTTCTTTGTCTTTAAACAAAGGAAGTAAAGTGACGCTGTCTTCCGTAAAGTTTTTAAGCGTTTTTAAAACCATTGAACAAACCAAATCCAAATCATCCATCCAATGAATACTTTTCTCTTCGAAAAAATGATAAAGCATAGGAGAGTTTGCAATTTCCTCTTTAAACAAAGTCACCATGAACAACTTATCTTCCTCAAAACCAGAATTCTCATTGTTCATGAAGTTAAAAAACGTTTCACTTTCTCTAATTTGAAGAAAAATCTTTCGAAACATTTCGTGCTCCTCTGCTCCTACCCAGTTCACCTTTCTTTCCTCAGAAACTTGACTAAGCTCTCTTGAATTTTCCAAGGTGGCGATAATCGAGTTACTTACAAATTTCAAGTTCGGATTTAAATCCTCCTCGGTAGGTCGTAACTTTTTCTTGTTTTCTTCGTGTCGGTTTTCAGCTACTGCCTTCAATTCACCGAAGCTTAACAATAAATAAATATAGAGATCGTATATTTTTTCAATAGCTCCAAACAATTCCTTTTCCGTTCGACGAAAATCATCCTCGTCTCCTTGAAAAAAGGAATAAAGAGCCTGTAATACTTTAATTCTTAAATGTCTGCGATTTAGCATATCTTACATCGGCAATTTTACAGAACCGATATGAGCGATTCTTTCTTCTGCCATTTTATTTGCGATTTTATAGGTTGGAATATTTTCAGATTTTGAACGTTGGATGATGTTTAAAATAGTATCATAAATTTCATCCGCCTTATTCAAAGCCCATTCTGACGGTAAATTTTTCACCTCAGAATAACAGTTGATAACACCACCAGCATTGATTGCGTAATCAGGAGCATACAATATACCTCTTTTCATCATTTCCACGCCTTGAATGTCTTCATTTTTCAACTGATTGTTTGCTGCTCCTGCAATGATACTACATTTCAATCGATCCAAGGTGTTTTCATTTACAGTTGCACCAAGAGCACAAGGAGCATAAATGTCCATATCGATATCATAAATTTCATCCAAGCCAACCACTTTTGCACCGTACGTTTTAGAAACACGGCTCAAGGTTGGTTCGTGAATATCCGTAATAAAAACTTCAGCATTTTCTTCTGCTAACGAAGCAACAAGGTATTCACCAACGTGACCAACACCCTGCACTGCAATTTTCTTTCCAGCCAAACTATCAGAACCAAATTGAACTTTTGCTGCCGCTTTCATTCCCATATATACACCGCGAGCAGTAACAGGTGATGGATCTCCACTTTTTCCTGGCAAACCTACTACATGATTCGTTTCCATGGCCACCCAATTCATGTCTACTGGAGAAATACCAACATCTTCAGCTGTTATATATTTACCCGCTAGTCCATTGACAAATTTTCCAAAACGTCTGAACAGAGCTTCTGATTTCATACTACGAGCATCGCCGATGATAACAGCTTTACCTCCTCCTAAATTTAAACCAGAGATAGAATTTTTATACGTCATTCCACGAGACAAACGCAAAACGTCATTCAAAGCTTCCATTTCATTTGCATATTGCCACATTCGAGTTCCGCCTAATGCTGGCCCTAAAACTGTGCTATGAACTGCTACAATGGCTTTTAAACCTGTTGCATTGTCATTACAAAACAAAAGTTGCTCGTGGTTGAATTGGCTCATTTGTGCAATCACAGGATTTTCGCTCAAATTTACCTCAGAAAGGTTTTTCACTTCTATCATAATGTCGAAATTAAGTTAACGTTGTTTGTCAAGATGAATCGTTAATTTTACACGCCGAAAAGGCGGCACAAAAATATGAAATTAATCGCATGAAGTCACTTAGCTATCTCAACAAATATTTCTTGAAATACAAATGGAGAATGTTACTGGGTGTATTATTTATCATTTTATCCAATTATTTTGGAGTAAAAATGCCCTTATTCGTTCAGCAGACCGTTGATACTCTTATGAAAGGCAATTCTGTCTCGAATTTTAATGAAGCCATTTCTTTTTCCTTAAAAGTGGGTGGATTATACATGCTTTTATCTCTCGGAAAAGGTTTTTTCTTGTTTTTAACTCGTCAAACCATCATAATCACCAGTCGATTAATTGAATTTGACTTGAAAAATGAAATTTATAATCAGTATCAGAGATTGAGCTATACTTTCTATAAAAAGAATAATACGGGCGATTTAATGAATCGAATTTCGGAGGATGTTAGTCAAGTAAGAATGTATCTCGGTCCAGGCGTGATGTACACTATAAACCTTGCCGTGCTGTTCACAATGATTATACGTGAAATGGTTGCTATCAATCTCGAACTTACACTTTTTGTACTTCTACCTCTTCCCTTGATGTCCTTTTTAATTTATAAGGTTTCGAGTAAAATGAACGCGTTAAGTGCGAAAGTTCAAAAACAACAATCCGGTATTTCCACTTTGGTTCAAGAAGTTTTTAGTGGAATCAGAGTCATTAAGGCCTACACTAGGGAAAAAGAAACTATCAATAATTTTGATGATGAAGTTGAAGTCTATAAACAAAAACAGATGAGTTTAGTAACTGTCAACTCTCTTTTTATGCCAACTATCATTTTCTTAATTGGTTTAAGTACAGTACTTTCCATTTATATTGGAGGAAAAATGACCTATAACAATGAAATTACTTTAGGTCAAATTTTAGCGTTTATTTTCTTTGTAAATAATCTTACTTGGCCCTTTGCATCAGTGGGATGGGTAACCTCAGTAATCCAACGTGCCGCTGCGTCACAGGAGAGAATAAATGAATTTTTAAAAGTGGATCCAGAGATTAAAAACAGCAATCAATCTGAATTTCATTTCAAAGGAAAAATCGAATTCAAAAACGTCAGCTATACCTACCCTAATAGCAATATAGAGGCTGTGAGATCACTAAACTTTACCATTCATCCAGGTGAAACTCTTGGAGTTGTCGGCAGCACTGGCAGCGGTAAAACAACCATTATCAACTTGTTAATGCGACAATTTGACCCACATCAAGGAGTTATACTAATCGATGACCAGCCTTTACCAGAGATAAATTTGGATGTCTTTCGAAGAACATCAGCGGTCGTTCCACAGGAAGTCTTTTTGTTTTCAGACACCATCGGCAACAATATAAAATTTGGATCATTAGACACCGAGATTAGTCAAGAACGGATAGAGAGCGCTGCTCGAAAGGCGCACGTTTTGCACAACATTGAAGAGTTTCCTCAAAAATTTGACACGATTTTAGGAGAAAGAGGGGTGAATTTGAGTGGTGGTCAAAAGCAAAGAGTTAGTATCTCACGTGCGTTGCTGCGAGATGCCGATTTATTGATTTTTGATGATTGTTTTTCGGCAGTTGATACAGAGACAGAAGAAATCATTTTAAAAAATCTGAAATCGGAGATTAAAAAGAAGACCTCCATTGTGGTTTCACACCGAATTTCATCGCTGCGAAATGCAGATAGAATCATCGTCCTGGATAATCATACAATCACCGAAACTGGCACGCACAGTGAGCTTTTAGCGCTAAAAGGATTTTATGCCGATATGTATGAGCGACAATTAACAGAAGAAAACTAAAACGATTTGTATTAGAATTGCACTACTTAAAAAAAAAGTAGATATTTGCTCAGCACTTAATTAATTTTCTGGCATGGAAAAAGAGAAGAACGAGATATATTCGAAAGTTGTGAGAGCCGGTAAGAGAACTTATTTTTTTGATGTAAAATCAACGAAAGGCAACGACTTATACCTGACATTAACTGAAAGTAAAAAGTCAGGTTTTGAGGGAAATGAGAAATATGAAAAACACAAAATTTTTCTATATAAAGAAGATTTTGAGAAATTTCAAGAAGGCTTGGAAGATGCTATTTCAAAAATAGCCGCTTTAAAAAATGAAGACACTTCTGACTCAGAAAAATCTTTTAATTCTGAATTTTCTGAAGTAACATTTGAGGAGCTATAGGGCTCAAACATTGAGTGTAGGATATTTTCAATGACAATCGTTGAAAACTATGCTTCTTTAAGACGGGTGAATCACTCGTAATCCTTTATCTTTACGGACAAATAAGAAACTGAATGGGCAAAATAATTGCTATTGCAAATCAAAAAGGCGGTGTTGGTAAGACAACCACAGCTGTAAACTTGGGTGGGTGCCTAGGTGTTTTGGAATACAAAACATTAATCGTAGACGCTGACCCTCAGGCCAATGCAACATCTGGAGTAGGATTAGATCCAAGTGCGAACGGTAATATTTACGATTGTATCATTAACGAAGCTCATCCACACGAATACATTGTTAAAACAGAAAATCCAAATTTAGACATCCTCCCATCTCACATTGATTTAGTAGGGGCTGAATTAGAAATGATCAACCTTCCCCAAAGAGAATACAGATTGCGTCAAGCTCTTGATAAAATCAAAGATGAATATGATTTTATCATTATTGATTGTTCGCCTTCCTTGGGATTAATTACAGTTAACTCCTTAGTAGCCGCTGATTCTGTTATGATTCCTGTTCAATGCGAATTTTATGCACTTGAAGGATTGGGTAAGTTGTTGAATACCATAAAAATTGTTCAAGGGCGACTAAACGCTGACCTAGAGATCGAAGGAATCGTTTTGACCATGTACGACACAAGGTTGCGCTTGGCAAATCAAGTGGTTGACGAAGTGAAAACTCATTTTCAAGAATTAGTATTTGATACTGTAATTCATAGAAATACGACTCTTGGAGAAGCTCCGAGTTATGGACAAACAATTGTGATGCACGATGCTGCAAGCAAAGGATCTGTGAATTATTTAAATTTTGCAAAAGAAATTTTACAAAAAAATAATTTCACGAAAATTAAAAACGAAGACAAAAAAATAAAATTGGGCAATGAGTTCTAATGTCAAAAAAAGACCCTCATTAGGGAAAGGTTTAAGTGCATTGTTACAAGATTCAAGCACGGATATTACCACCAAAAACGGAAATTCAGGTGCAGCAAATACCATTGCCGATTTACCGATTTCAAACATAGAGGCAAATCCTTTTAATCCAAGAACCAACTTCGAAAAAGAAGCACTGGAAGAACTTGCGCAGAGTATACGTATTCACGGTATTATTCAACCACTTACAGTTCGAAAGTTAGGCAGAGATAAATATCAATTAATTTCAGGTGAACGTCGTTTTCGCGCATCTCAACTTGCTGGATTAGAAGAAGTTCCAGCATATGTTCGCGTTGCAAATGACCAAACTATGCTTGAAATGGCATTGGTTGAAAACATTCAACGTGAAGATTTAAATGCTATTGAAGTAGCCCTTTCTTACGAACGTTTAATTGAAGAGTGTAGTTTAACCCAAGATCAATTAAGCCACAAAATTTCTAAAAGTCGCTCGTCAATTACGAATCATTTAAGATTGTTGAAATTACCTGTAGAAATTCAATCAGGTGTTCGCGATAGTTTAATTTCAATGGGACATGCTCGTGCCTTAGTTTCTGCTGGTGATGAGCGTTTGCAAATCAATATTTTCGAGATAAAATTAAAACAATGTATAAATATGATTTTAAAAATA
>JAHKAT010000061.1 GCA_018825925.1 Bacteroidota bacterium
AGCCTTTTTTTCTGGTCTTGGCAACAAAACTTTTCTAGACAACTTCCACTTTTTCGTTTTTGGATCTCTAGAAACAACTTTGAAGTCAACGATATCACCTTCTTTACAAACGTCTTCCATTTTGTCTACTTTCTCCCATGAGAATTCAGACACGTGGATTAATCCGTCTGTTCCTGGCATAATTTCAACGAAACAACCATAAGCTTGTACCGATTTAATTTTTCCAGTATAGGTTGCGCCTTCTTCCACAGTTGGAGGGAAAGCGATCATTTTAATTCTTGAAACTGCTGCATTCATATCATCCGCATTGTTTGACATGATTTGAACACGACCTTCTCCATTTTCCAACTCTTCGATGGTAATAGAGGTATTCGTTTCTTTTTGCAACGCTTGGATAATTTTTCCTCCAGGTCCGATGATAGCACCGATCATATCATTTGGCACATTGAATGCTTCGATACGCGGTGTTTGTGGTTTCAAAGCTGTATTTGGCTCAGAAATCGTTTTCATCATTTCACCAAGGATATGCATACGTCCTTCTTTCGCTTGCATCAACGCTTTGGTCAATACTTCGTAGGACAGTCCGTCTACTTTGATATCCATTTGACAAGCAGTAATACCTTTTGCAGTACCACACACTTTAAAGTCCATGTCACCCAAATGATCTTCATCACCCAAGATATCCGACAATACAGCAAATTTACCACCTTCAGTTACCAATCCCATAGCGATACCAGAAACTGGTGCTTTGATTTGAACACCGCCGTCCATTAAGGCCAAAGTTCCAGAACAAACCGTTGCCATTGAAGACGAACCATTTGATTCTAAAATCTCAGATACCAAACGCACAGTGTATGCATTATCTTCAGGAAGCATTCCTCTAAGTGCTCTTAAAGCCAAGTTTCCATGACCGATCTCACGACGAGAAGTTCCTCTTAAAGGACGCGCCTCACCTGTTGAGAATGGAGGGAAATTGTAGTGCAACATGAATTTTTCGTACCCTTTGTGAGTTACGTCGTCAATCATTTGCTCATCCATTTTTCCACCCAAAGTCAAGGTCATTAAAGCTTGAGTTTCACCACGAGTAAACACAGCAGAACCGTGTACCATTGGCAAATAATCAACTTCCGACCAGATTGGACGAACTTCGTCGAATTTACGACCGTCCAAACGAACTTGCTCGTTCAACATCACGTCGCGAACGGCTTTCTTCATTGTTTCTTTGAAGTAGATAGAAATAAATCCTTTTTTCTCAGCTAATTCTTCTTCAGAATATTGAGAAGCAAATTCTTCTTTAACAGCTCCGAACAACTCAGAACGCAATGCTTTGTTAGCATTACCTTGACGAGCTACCGCTTTACATTTATCAAAACACTCAGCTTGCACCTTAGCTTTAAGCTCTAGGTCGTGGGTTTCGTGATTGTATTCTCTTTTCGGGAAGGCAGCAGGAACTTCCTTCGCCAATTCCTCTTGGAATTTACATTGTTCAACAATAGCAGCGTGAGCAAATTTGATCACTTCGACCATTTCCTCTTCTGAAATTTCTTTCATTTCACCTTCTACCATGTTTACATCCTTCGCAGTACCTGCAACGATGATATCAAGATCTGACGCTTTTAATTCTTCAACCGTAGGGTTTAAGATTAATTTTCCATCAACACGTCCCACTTTCACTTCCGACATTGGTCCGTTGAAAGGGATGTCCGAAACAGCTACCGCCGCAGAAGCAGCAAAACCGATCAATGCATCAGGGTGATTAATGCCGTCATACGACAACAATTGAACCATCAATTGTACCTCAGCATGGTAATCATCTGGAAACAATGGACGCATTGCGCGATCCACGATACGCATCATCAAGATTTCTCCTTCAGATGGACGTGCCTCTCTTCTAAAAAATCCACCAGGGATTCTTCCTGCCGCTGCATACTTTTCGCGGTAATCAACAGTTAAAGGAAGGAAGTCAACTCCTTCTTTTGCTTCTTGTGCAGCAACTACAGTTGCCAACAACATTGTGTCGCCCATTCGTAACACTACTGACCCATCGGCTTGTTTCGCCAACTTTCCAGTCTCGATGGAAATCTCTTTCCCACCAGTAGTGATGGACTTTTTTATTCCTATATTCATATTTATTTAATTACTTATTTGTTTTGATCGCTACGTTTGACGAACATTTTCCTAAAAAAAAGGGCACTCGAATAGTATCCGATTGCCCCTTTAATTTGAATATTTTCTTGCTCAGAATTAACGACGTAAGCCTAATTCTTTAACAATCGCACGATATCTTTCGATATCTTTTTTCTTCAAATAGTCTAATAAACTTCTTCGTTTACCAACCAATAATTGCAGAGCACGTTGCGTTCCGTAATCTTTACGATTCTTCTTCAAATGCTCAGTCAAGTGACTGATACGGTAAGTGAACAAAGCAACTTGTCCTTCTGATGATCCAGTGTTCGTTTCCGACCCACCGTGTTTAGCGAAAATTTCCTTTTTTCTTTCAGGAGCTAAATACATGCCAATATTGTTTTAATAATTTTTATGTACGCCTTTTCCGAATCTCATGTCGGATTTGACGCTGCAAAGGTAGGGAATTAAATTTTCCCAGCAAACGTTCCTTTTAAATAATTAACTAGTGTACTTCAAAAGTATTTATTTTATTGGTTTAACACCCATCAACATTTCTCTTTTTCCAGGCGGGCCGGGCAATCTTGAGATTTTATAACCAACAGATTCTAAATCACGTCGCACCTGACCTTTGGCACAATACGTTAGAAAAACACCTCCGCATTTTGTAACCGAATATATTTTTTCAAAAATTGCAGTCGTCCATAAGTGCGGCTGAACCCTTGGTCCGAAGGCGTCATAAAAAATAAAATCGTAATAATTCTCTCTGTTTTCCCAAACTTCAAGGGTTTGTTGAATTTTTTTCAATTGAAAAAATGGATTAATTAAAGTTGGTTCATCCCATTTTGACGTGTGAAGCTGTGTAAATTCATCCAATGAATCCTGTAATATCTCCCTGTAATTCAATTCTTTGATTTCCGACAACTGCACAGGATACGCTTCCAAACTATGATATTTCACCTTCAACTCCTTCTCTTTTGCAACTTGAGAAGTTAAAAAGGCATTCAAACCAGTACCGAAACCCATTTCAAAAATTGTACACTGTTCACTTTGTTGTTTGAACTTCAGAAAATTGGTCAAAAAAACATGTTTGGCTTCTTGAATTGCCCCATGGATAGAATGATATTGTTCATTCCAATCAACCAACTGAATGGTTTTAGATCCGTCACCTGTAGTTATGATTTTTCGTTCCAAGGCATCAAACTTAATTCATTTTATGAACAATACGAGTTCGATACGAACAATTCCCTACTTTTGTAACCATGGACAATCAAACGGACAACTCACGGAAACCTGCTGTACGAATACGAAACAATAACCCAATGATCAATGATTTGGGTAAAATTCCACCACAGGCGGTTGATATTGAACAAACCGTTTTAGGAGCTTTAATGCTCGATAAAAACGCCGTTGCTGAAACCTTAGATATCCTTTTAGCCGTATATTTTTACGACCCGAAACACCAATACATTTACGCTGCCATCCGAATTTTAGACTCCACCTCACAACCTGTCGATTTACTCACTGTGCGGAATCAATTAAAAAAAGACGGTACTTTGGAAGCTGCTGGTGGGGCTTCGTATATTTCTCAATTAACCTCTCGCGTTGCCTCCTCTGCTCACGTAGAATATCACGCTCGTGTAATTCTTGAAAAATACATCAAGCGTGAAATGATTCGAATGTGCGGGGAAGTCATGCAAATGTCTTACGATGAAACCAATGATGTTTTTGATGTCATGAACCATGCTGAAAAAACCTTGTTTGAAATCACTCAAAATAATGCGAGAAAGGAAATTTCTGAAATGCGAAATGTGATACATGAAGCTATCGAAGAAATTGAAATGGCCTCAAAAAACACTGATGGTATATCTGGTGTTCCTACAGGCTTTATTGATCTAGACAAAGTTACTAGTGGTTGGCAACGATCTGACATGATTGTAATTGCCGCTCGACCTGCCATGGGGAAAACGGCTTTTGTACTATCTATGGCTCGTAATACGGCTGTAGATCATGGTCAAGGTGTTGCTATTTTTTCATTAGAGATGTCAGCCGTTCAGTTGGTAAAACGTTTAATTGCCTCTGAAAGTAGAATTAAAGCTGACAAATTAAGAAAAGGAAATTTAGAGGATCACGAAATGCAACAATTGCACACTAAAATCTCTAAATTAAGTCAGGCTCCTATTTATATCGACGACACACCCGGGATATCGATTTTTGATTTACGCGCCAAATGTCGACGATTGAAAAAAAAATACGACATTCAAATGGTCATCATCGATTATTTGCAATTAATGACCGCTGGAACATCCGGAAAAGGAGGGCCAGGGAATCGTGAGCAAGAAATCTCCTCCATTTCTAGATCGATTAAGGAAATCGCCAAAGAATTAAATATTCCAATTGTTGCGTTATCACAGTTAAGTCGTTCGGTAGAACAGCGTGGGGGCGACAAACGACCACAATTATCCGATTTACGTGAATCTGGAGCCATCGAGCAGGATGCTGATATTGTCTCCTTTATCTATCGGCCTGAGTATTATGGGTTTTTAGATGATGGAGAAGGAAACTCGAATGCAGGAGTTGGAGAAATAATTATCGCCAAACATCGAAATGGTGCTTTGGAAAATGTTCGTTTGAAATTCACCGGTGAATACGCTCGATTTGACAATTTCAATAATGACAATTTTGAAACACCCTCAGCCATCTCAAATGCATTTGCCGGAAATTCTTCTTTTGACGAGCAAGGCTCAGGAGCTTATATTGTTCAAAGTAAAATCAACAATGGGCAGAAAAATGAAATAGAAGATGATTTTACAAATCACGGAATTGAGGAAGACCCATTCTAAAGAAATCTAAAAACTTCTTAAATTAATCAATAACTCTAAATAATTCGCGTTAACTTATTTATCTTTAATGAGATTTAGCGCTTTTAATTGCTGGATCAAAGCGACCTTTTGCGATGAAATATTTATTTACTCTTTTTGTTATTCTTATGTTCTCCTTTTCTGGAAGAACGACTCAATTATTGGTTCCAATGGATGATTCCCAAACGAATCATTTAAAAGCATACGGTGTTTCATTTTGGGTTTTAGGAAACGATGTTGTTTTAGAATGGCTTTTAAATTACCGAGGTGGTTCATTTTTGTTTCCGCACCTACGAGCTATTGAGGAAGAACTTATTGTAAGAGGCGTAAAATATGAAGTACTGACTGACGGACAAGTTAATTCCATTCGAAATCAAATAGGTAACCCGGAAGTAAACATGGAGATTGTTCAGTTAGAAAAAGCACCAAAAATTGCCGTATATACTCCAGATGGCAAACAACCGTGGGATGATGCTGTAACTTTAGTGCTGGAGTATGCTGAAATTCCTTATGATAAAATATACGATTCGGCCATTGTGATGGGGCTTTTACCCACGTATGATTGGTTACACCTTCATCATGAAGATTTTACAGGCCAATATGGTAAGTTTTATGCCGCCTATCGTGGTTATCCTTGGTATCAACAACAAGTTGCAGATGCAGAGGCCAGTGCTAAATCTTTAGGCTTTTCTAAGGTTTCACAATTAAAATTAGCAGTCGCCCAAAACATAAAAAGCTTCGTGATTGGTGGAGGATTTCTTTTTACAATGTGCAGCGGTACCGATAGTTTTGACATTGCATTAGCGGCGCAAGGCTTGGATATATGTGAGAGTATGTATGACGGAGATCCTGCAGATCCGGGAGCCCAAAACAAACTAGATTTTAAGCAATCTTTTGCTTTTCAGGATTTTACTTTAGAAAGAGATCCCATGAAATATGAGTATTCCGATATTGATGGTACCGAATTACACAAAAGAAATCAAAATACAGATAATTTCACGCTTTTCGATTTTTCAGCCAAATGGGATATAGTTCCCACGATGTTGACGCAATGTCATGTAGACATTATCCCAGGATTTATGGGACAAACCACTGACTTTAGAAAAGATTTAATCAAACCAAATGTTTTGGTGATGGGTGAAAACAAAGAACTAGAAACGGCTCGATATATTCATGGTGAGTTTGGTCAAGGCACATGGACCTTTTATGGAGGACATGACCCCGAAGATTTCGAACACCGCGTGGGGGACCCACCAACGGATTTGAATTTACATCCCAATTCTCCCGGGTATCGATTGATCTTGAATAATATATTATTTCCTGCTGCTAAAAAGAAAAAAAGAAAGACTTAATCTTCCTCTTTTCGATCAGCATCAAATCTTTGAGGGATGAACTGTTCATTTTTCTGAAAGGTCCAGGCTAAAATCCTACTTACTTTATTGCCCTGGCCCATTGGAATTTCAATGATTTTCTTTGCTTCTAATTTTTCGAGCGTTTTTCTCAAGTCCTTCAAATTTTTAGATTTTGAAACTAAAGAAGTAAACCACATACAGTTCTCACCAAACTTTTTTGACTGAAAGATAATCTCATTCACAAATCTCTTCTCTCCTCCAGGGTACCATAATTCATTGCTTTTCCCTGCAAAATTTCTACCTATCGAGGAATCGATCCCTAAATTGGCTAGTTTTCTATTTGTACCTTCATTTGCCTCCTCCTCCGAAGCGTGAAAAGGCGGGTTACACATGGTCAGATGAAATTTTTCTTCCTCTCGCACGATTCCTTCAAAAATACGTTTTTTGTTTTCCTGAAATCTCAGTTCAATCGTTTTGTTCAAACCCGCATTTTTATCAATTATGGTTTGTGCGTTTTCCAAAGAACTCTTTTCAGTATCAGCACCAACAAAACTCCAGCCATATTCGAAATGACCAATTATCGGATAAATACAATTGGCCCCTACTCCGATATCAAGAACCTTAACGGAATCAACTGGGAATTGGTTTGAGCATTTGTTTTCATTCAACAGATCCGATAGATGATGGATATAATCAGCTCTTCCAGGAATAGGTGGACATAAAGCATCCTCAGGTAAATCCCAAAAATTCAATGGATATTGATGGAGAAGTAAAGATTTATTCAAACATTTTACTGCTTCCGGATTAGAAAAATCTATAGTTTCATTTCCAAATTGGTTTTGAAAAATGAATTCTTTTAACTCTAAATTTTTCGCTGATAGAGCTCGAAGGTCATACCTTCCTTGGTGTTTATTTTTAGAATGCAAATGGTTGTGTTTTATGATCAATCAAGCATTCTTGCTCAAAAGATGGTCAATTATTTTAGCGTTGAATTGAGTAACTTTTCCTCTACTTGCTCAACAATGTAATTCCCTATCGATAGCGATGCGGTTGCTGCAGGACTAGGCGCATTTAAAACGTGTATTGAATTTTTGCGGTGAATTATTTTGAAGTCGTCACGTGTGTCTCCATCTTCGCGCAAAAGCAATGCTCTTACCCCACTTCTACCAGGCTTCAAATCATCCATGGTAAGCGACGGCACCATGCGTTGTAACGTTTTAAGGAAGAGTCTTTTAGAGAATGCTCTTCTGTATTCATTAATTCCAAATCGAATATTTCCTAAGAATAACTTCCAAGTACCCTTGTAGGTTAATGCATCCCAAGTATCCTTCCACGAAAAGTCAGTTTTCCCATAACCTTCTCTTTTAAAAGTAAAAACGGCATTAGGTCCACATTCAATTTCACCGTCCGTCATACGCGTAAAATGAACCCCTAAAAATGGAAACTCTGGGTTTGGAACCGGGTAAATAAGATGTTTAATTTTATGATGACCTTGTTCGGTTAGTTCATAGTAATCACCTCGAAATCCAACTACTTTTTCTTTCAAATCAACCCCATCCTTTTTGGCCATTCTATCGGCCTGTAAACCTGCGCAAAAGATCAAATATTTTGCACTAAAATTCCCGTGGTTGGTTTGAATACATGTAATATCATTAGCACATGAAACATCTTGCACCTCATGTTCCAAAAACAAACCACTTTCAGGATTAATCGCCAATGCCAATTCCACCATTTTGGCTGTTGCACCGCGAAAATCGATGATACCAGTGCAAGGAACGTGCAATCCTGCTATACCTTCACAAAATGGCTCAATTTCTTTTATTTCTTCAGGGCTAATTTTTCGAAGGCCTTCAATTTTATTTTCAAGACCGGTTTGATAAATTTTCTCTAGATTTTCCAATTCTGATTTATCTGTAGCCACTACAATTTTACCACAAACATCGTGATCTATACCGTGTTCCTTAGCAAAAGCAACTAATTCATGCCTTCCTTCTATACAGTTTTTAGCCTTTAAAGAACCCGGTTTATAGTACAGTCCTGAGTGAATTACTCCTGAGTTATGACCTGTTTGATGGTCGGCCAACAAATTTTCTTTTTCGAACAAAGCAATTTTAAAGTCAGGATATTTTTTTTGCAACTTATAAAAAGTAGCTGCTCCAATAATTCCCCCACCAATCACTGCAAAATCGTATGTCATATCTAAATAAAAAAATTCGCCTCAAAAGTACTGGTTTTTTGGGACTTTTGGTTAATCGACGAGCTCTTCTCATATTCTAATAATAGCTACCTTGTTCTTAGCACATATTTGTATCTTTATTCGATGCAAAAAAAAGTATGGTTAATCACTGGGGTTTCCTCGGGCTTCGGCAGAGAGTGGTGTATTGGCGCATTGGAAAGAGGTGATCAGGTGATCGGAACAACACGAAGTTTAACAGACAGTGAAGAATTAAGTCTAAAATACCCTGATCGTTTTATGGCGATTGTCCTAGACGTAACGAATCGAGCAGCCTGTTTTGAAACTGTGGAGAAAGGAATCAATTATTTTGGAACTATTGACATCCTGGTCAATAATGCCGGCTACGGTCAATTTGGTTACGTAGAAGAATTGTCAGAAAGTGAAATCAGAGCACAAATCGAAACAAATGTATTTGGTTCCATTTGGATGCTTCAAGCAATGGCGCCTATCTTCAGAAAACAGAAGTTTGGCCATATACTTCAACTGTCTAGTATAGGTGGTTTACTTTCACTTCCAGGAGTCAGTATGTATCACGCCACCAAATATGCGATGGAAGGAATTTGCGATTCTCTGTCGCAAGAATTAAAGGATTTCGGTGTTCACGTGACCCTTCTGGAACCAGGCAGTTTTGCAACCGACTTCGCTACTCGTTCAGCAAAAACGGCAGTCGCGATGAAAGAATACGATCCTGTCCGCGAAAAAAGAAAACTAGCTTCAAAAGGAGGAAGTGTTGGTCGCTTAGAAGCTACAACAGCCGTTGTTTTCAAATTAGTAGACAACCCGAATCCACCATTGCGTTTATTGATGGGGATCAATGTTTTTGAGCGAGTAGAAGCGGAATATCAAAACAGAATTTCGACTTGGAAGGAATGGTACAACGAAAGCAGAGATTCTCACGGAGAAGTCATAAAAACTGAATAACAGATTTTCTAAAAGTTATTAAATTATTCATGTAAAATGAAGGGAAACTTGTTCTAAAACCCTCACCATGTCACCTTTAAGTAGTCTACCTTAATATGCTCGAATTAAGACCTTTCGATTCAAATGATTGTGAATTCATTATTAAATTAGTGAATTCAAAAAGTTGGATAAATTATATTGGGGAGAGAAATGTAAAAACTAAAGAAGAAGCCGAACAGTACATCTCAAAAATTGAATTTAAAAAACAACCAAAACATCCAATTGGTTATTTAAAAATAGTCAATAAGACTGGCGTTTCAATTGGTATCGTAGGAATGTTACAAAGAGACTATCTCAAAGAACCAGATTTAGGATTTGCTTTTTTGGAAGAATTCCAAGGTAAAGGACACGCATTTGAGGCGGTCGCTTCATTTTTAAATTATTACCTAGAATTAGAAAAATCCATACTTCGTATCGCTGCAATTGTTCATTTAGAAAATGTGCGTTCCATCCGATTGTTAGATCGATTGGGGTTTAAATACGATCAAAAACTAATAAATCCAATTGAAAACCTGGTATTATATTATTATTCTCGAAAATAGTAGTCGCTTTTTATTTTTAAAAAGTACTGAGACCGTTTTGGTAAATTAAACGTTGTTGATTATTCTACCATGGGACAAAATTTGAATCCACCATTGCTACTTACTTCGTGAAAACTCATTTACCGTTTGTCATTTTTTAAGCTCAAAACTTTTATTTTTTTAGTATATTTAATGGGAATTCTAAAATCATTACCTTGGTTTGACGATTAAAAAATTACTTGTATGAAGACAATTTTTACTTTCGCTTTCTGTTTTTTGACAACTGGCTTGTTATCACAAGACAATTACACGTCTGATTTAGACCCCTCCTATTTAGCCAAACTTCCCGAAAGCAATGTCTACATTTTGGATTCTGGAATGAAAATAAAGAATCGTAAAAAATTCAAAACATTTAATTCTGATGGTTATATTGAAATTTCAGGTATTTACTCTGTAATTTCAAAAATGCCTTATTTAAAAAGTGATTATTTATCAGGGAAAATCCATAATCCTGGACGTAAAATAATCGATGGCGCGTCCTATCATATTTTCACATTGATTACTGATAACCAAACCAAACATGGAATCAACAGACAGGATTTAAATTTTGCAATTGGTGACAAAGATCCTTTATCTGGTCAAATATTAATTCTTGAATTAGATCGAAACTATATTCCTGTTGCAAAATATAAAACACATTTAGCCGAAACAAAAGAGCTTTCTCAATTATTAAAAAAAGCCGGATCTCAAAAAGCTTCTTCTAAAAAATTCACCTCTCACCTTTAATCTTCATAAAGAAGCAATATTGGCAAAAGTCCCACCGTGTTCTCGAAATATGGACTTTTCTTGTAAACAAACATCAGTTGTTGCCATTGGGATTGAGCAAAATCAGGGTCCGTCTCTTTCAACTCATTCAGCTCTTTTCTCCATGATGGATTTTCTTCTAGTAGTTTTAGTGCAATATCCTCGAAAACATAGGGTGAGAAATATTCCTTTTGATCCAAATAACTGTCCATGAAATTCCAAGTAAAATAGCTGTCCTCACAATTCGCTAACAGAACATGTAAAATAAAGTTCCTTTTCGCTTGATGTGTGGATACCTTAAAGTATTTGACCCCTTCCTTTAAATTCACTTTTTCAAAATTCACTTTTGAAGAGTGGTGTGAAAAATGTCCTTCATAAGGTCGATCCCCTTGGCTATATTTCACAACTCTTTGTCCTATAAAAACATCCTGATCACTAGCGCTAAACTCACTCATTTCAACTTGATTTTGTCTCAGTCGTTTTAGAATTTCAGTTTCTGTAGCAGCTATTAAAAAATAATTCGGAGCCTTAACCGAATCCATAGCATAGTGAGAATTATAAAACTTAACTTTCTTTGTCCATGGCGAATTTCTATCGTAGTACATGCGATTGACTCCTGTCACCTCACTTGTTTTATATTTAGCAGTATACCCCATAAAATCAATAAAATCATATCTTGTGGTATCTAACTCGTAATTCCACTTATAATACTCTGATAAATCAGCCTGATTTATAGCTTTTTTTCTTGCTAGTTCAATTTCAGATGCATTATCCATGGTAAATTTTAAAATGGACTCAAAAAAGTACATTGTCGCTTCTACCCTCTTCGGGAATTCTTTCAGCATGTGCGTTTCAACAGTAAAACTTAAAGAATGGAATAACGAAGCGTAACCCATCGAATATCGCGGAATGTCATTAAAAGCAACCAAACCACTATCTGGTATACTACCTTTCAAGTCGACATAGGGAGAAATCGGAAACCCTCTTTGTTTCATTGCATTGTTCAAATAAGGAATGACTTTCTTGTAAGTCAAGTTTTCGATTATCGGAGTCATCCTCTCTTTTAAAGAGCTTATCAAGGTCAATGTGTATTGATAATCTGCGCCATTTGTTACGTGATTATCTATAAAAACATCAGGATTCAAGGCTTGATATAAGCGCACAAAGGTCGATGCGTTTTTTGTATCCATTTTTATAAAATCTCGGTTTAAATCAAAATTTCTCTCATTCCCTCTAAAGCCATAGCTTTCCGGTCCATCTTGATTTGCCCGACTAGTACTTGACCTATTCAACATTCCACCAACGTTATAACTTGGAACAAATGCTATTAAGGGCATTCCATTAATTGGTTTTCCAGCCTTAACCCATTTTTCAATCCAAAGAATCATTGCATTCACTCCGTCTGGTTCGCCTGGATGAATGGCATTATTGACCAATATTGTCGTACCATTTTTGGCCTTGACAAAGGTCTCTACAGAATCCTTCGCCCCATTAATAATTAATAAATGAATCGGAATTCCACCATCAGACTCCCCCATTTGATACATTTCTATTTCGTCGTGCTGAGCAGAAAAATGCTTACAAATCATCACCAATTCATCGTAAGTTGGGGTTTTATTTCCTTTCCAATCTTGACTGAAAACAAAAGTTGAAAACGTGACAAAAATTAAAACGAATAAACTATAGAACCTGGCCATAAATGGATTTTTGTCGTGAAAATACTGATTTATAATCGAAACATTTGTGCTTTTTATTCCTCTCAAAAACTCTTGATAAGAAGAAATATATTTCTTAATTTAAGATAAACAAACTTACTATTATGGAATACAATCAACCTACTAAAGCTCCATGTCCAGTTTGCAATTCACCTGTTCATGGCCGAATTGACAAACGATTTTGCACCTTACAATGCAAAAATAAGCATCATTATTATTCTGGACGAGTCAATAAACCGATGACAACAGAAGTTAACCGTCGTTTGATCCGCAACCTAACAATTCTTGAGGGAATCATGCAATTTAATGGAAATTATATGCAGGTACATCAAATATCCTTGGAAAAACATGGCTTCAACTTTGAGTCGATAACAGGAGTTCAATTGGATCGGAGTAAAATTATTTATGAATGTTATCATTTCACCTACACTTTAACGAAAGATAGAATGGTACATATTCGAAGAATAAAGAAATCCGAAGGGAACGTACCTGGTTTTTATGAACGATGGCGAATAGAGTTTCCAGAGGATAAAAAAACTTCCTTGGATAAGGAACGAAATTCGTTTAAAAACCGTTTTACAAGTGGCTAAAATCATCGGTTAACAAACGAATAGATTACTGATTAACAAATACTTAAAACTAGCAAGCCTAAATTCAAAAAAACCAAAACCTGAAATTCAAATTTGCTAGTCAACCGAAATTAAATTCACACCATAATCCAATTCGTTTAATCATTAATCATCCAAAATCGAATCATTCATTTCACGCCAATTTCAATTCTCATCTCACTAAAAAAAGTCGGATTAATAAAACTATGCCCAAATTTGAAGCTTACAACAATTAAAACCACCAAATAAAAATTAAATATATTCAACTACTTCAAAAACTGAATGTTAATTTTGCTACATGCGAATTGATATTCTAACTATTTTGCCTTCATTACTCGACGGCCCTTTCTCTGCCTCAATTTTAAAGCGCGCTCAAGATAAAGGTTTGGTAACTATTTGCGTTCATAACATACGGGATTATTCAACGTCTAAGCAAAAAAGTGTCGACGATTATCAATATGGCGGAGGAGCTGGAATGGTTATGTCTTGCGAACCTATTGTTGCTTTAATTGATAAACTAAAACTCGAACGCACCTACGACGAAATCATCTATATGACTCCAGATGGTGAACTTTTGGAGCAAGATGCTTGCAACCAACTTTCTTTAAAGAAAAATCTCATTATTTTATGTGGACATTATAAAGGTGTTGATGAACGCATTCGTGAACATTATATAACTCGTGAAATTTCAATTGGTTCATATGTCCTTTCTGGGGGTGAACTTGGTGCAGCTGTCCTTTCTGATGCCATTATCCGATTAATACCGGGCGTTTTAAATGACGAAACCTCTGCCTTGTCAGATAGTTTCCAAGACAATCTGTTATCACCACCTGTTTATACTCGTCCTCCTGAATTTAACGGCTGGAAAGTTCCTGAGGTTTTACTTTCTGGTGATTTTGCGAAAATTGATAAATGGAGAGAAAATCAAGCCTTGATAAGAACACAACAACGTAGACCTGACTTATTAAATAAAGATGAAGGATAAAATAGAACAGGCTGTCGATTGCCTTAAAAATGGAGGTACTATACTATACCCTACCGATACAATCTGGGGTATAGGATGTGATGCAACCGACGATCAAGCTTGCCGAAAAATAATGCAATTAAAAAATCGACCTGACGAAAAAAGCTTTATTCTTTTGATGGATTCTTTTCGAATGGTGGAACAATATATTCCTGATTTTGCGGAAGTCGTATATGAATTAGTGGATATTGCCGACAAACCCTTGACTATTATTTATCCAAATGCGCAAAAACTTGCCGAATCGGTAATTGCTAGTGATGGAAGTGTTGCGATACGAATTACGAAAGACCCAATTTGTTTAGGCCTAATTAGGGGGTTAAGAAAACCAATTGTTAGTACCTCTGCTAATATTAGCGCCTCTGCTTCACCTACGTGTTTTGATGATGTTGAAAAGGAATTAAAAACCGGGGTAGATTTTATTCTTGACGAAAGAATCAAAGAGAAAAATTTGAAGGCATCACAAATCATCAAAATTGATTTAAACGGGAACATTCGAATCATCCGCCATTAATCGGTATGAAGTGCTTATCTTTGCCGCGGAAATGAATTACGCGGATCAGCTCAAACATCCTATTTTTAAAGTCGCTTCTCAGATTGTTACTGAAAACAATCTTCAAGCATACGTCATCGGTGGCTATGTACGTGACCTTATTCTAAATCGTCCTAGTAAGGATATCGATATAGTGGTCATTGGGAACGGATTAGAATTAGCGAAAAAATGTGCCGAAAAATTAAGAGTTAAAAAAGTTTCAACTTTCGAAAGATTTGGAACAGCCCATTTCGTATATAAAGGAATAGAAGTTGAATTTGTTGGTGCAAGAAAAGAATCCTATCGTTCTGATAGTAGAAATCCTATTATCGAAAACGGAACTTTAGTAGACGATCAAAATCGTCGCGATTTCACCATCAATGCATTGGCTCTAGATTTACATAAAGACCGATTGGGTGAACTAATTGACCCGTTTAATGGTATCGAAGATCTTGAAAAAGGATTACTCAGAACTCCGTTAAACCCTATACAAACTTATTCCGATGATCCGCTTAGAATGATGCGAGCAATACGTTTTGCAACTCAGCTGGACTTCAAAATCGAAATTTCTTCTTTAGAAGCAATTAAAAAAGAGGCTGATAGAATGAAAATCATTTCTATGGAAAGAATTTCCGATGAATTGAATAAAATCATTTTATCTGACAAACCGTCAAGGGGATTCAATTTGTTGCAAAGCACTAACCTCTTAAAACAAATTCTTCCGGAACTAGAACTTTTAATGGGAATTGAGACCATTCAAGGAAAATCACACAAAGACAACTTTCACCACACACTTGAGGTCCTTGATAATATAGCAATTACAACTTCTGACCTTTGGCTTAGATGGTCTGCCATTTTACATGATATCGCCAAAGCGCCAACCAAACGCTTCGACCCTGAAATTGGTTGGACCTTTCATGGACATGAAGAACTTGGTGCTCGAATGACTCCAAAAATATTTAAACGCCTAAAACTTCCAATGGACCAAAAAATGAAATTCGTGCAGAAAATGGTACGACTTCATTTAAGACCTATTGCTTTAGTTAAGGAAAATGTTTCTGATTCTGCAATTCGTCGACTATTGTTCGAAGCTGGTGATGACATTGAAAGTTTAATGAAACTTTGCAATGCTGATATAACTTCCAAGAACGAAATTAAAGTCAAAAAGTTTAAGAAAAACTTTGAAATAGTAATGACAAAGTTAAAGGAGATTGAAGAAAAAGATCACGTGCGTAATTTTCAACCTCCTATAGATGGAAGTGAAATCATGGAGTATTTTAACATCGGCCCTTGCTCACTTATAGGTGAAATAAAATCACATATCAAAGAGGCAATTCTAGAAGGAAAGATAGCAAACAACCACGATGAAGCGTTTCAATTCATGACCGAAGTTGCACAAACACTTGGTCTATCTACAAATAAAGATTAATAGGCGTTTTTGTATTAAATTTACACCCAAAATCATACGACAAATATGACTGGATTAAAATTCAGAGTATTATTAGACAGCAACCAAAATCAAGAAGTTTTTCGAGATATTTTGGTGGATAAGGAACATACTTTCGAGACCTTTTATCATGAAATTATGCGTTCATTTCAATTCGAAGGAAATCAAATGGCCTCATTTTATGTTTCTAACGATGACTGGGACAAAGGGCATGAAATATCTTGGATGGACTTGAGCTATGGCGATGATCAGCAAACAGAATTTCCTTCTGTTATGGCAACATCGAAAATTTCTGATTTCATAGAAGAACACGACCAAAAATTTATTCTGGTTTATGATTTTATGAGAATGTGGATTTTCCTAATTGAATTAATCAGTACGAACGAAATAGCACCTGAAACCCCTACCACAGTGCTTTCTATAGGCATAGCCCCAGCTGAGGATTCAAAGCAAATGACCATCTTGGATGCAGAAGAAGATTACGCTGACGAAAGTGACGATGATTTTGGGTTTGACGATTTCGATGATGGAATGGATGAGGAGGACTTAGGGGGATTTGAACAATACGATTATTAAAAAGACATGAAAACAATAGGTGACCCAATAGGAGTAGCGATACAAGAATACGCTGTCAAAAAAAAACCTGCAGATATTATCGTGAAATCGGATATCTGCGATGATGATATAATACCTGTTGAGGTGCTATTTAGAACCTACGAGGAAATGCCCGAGTTGGAAAAATTAGCGCTTTCGAAATGCAAAGGCAAAGTCCTAGATGTAGGAGCTGGAGCAGGAATGCATGCGCATCAATTGAAAGATAATGGCTTAGATGTTCATTGTATTGACATCAGCCCAGGAGCCGTAGAATTCATGCAAAAATCAGGTTTAAAAGCTGAAAAAATCGACTTTTTTAAACTTGAAAATGAAAAATTCGACACTATTTTAATGTTAATGAACGGCATTGGCATTGCTGGTACCTTGGCCAACCTTGAAGCAACTCTTCTTCACGCTAAGTCCTTGTTAAATCCTAATGGAAAAATTTTGTGCGACTCCTCTGATATTAAATATCTGTACGAAGATGAGGACGGGAGCCTTTGGATTGACTTAAATACCGATTATTACGGTAATTTCCAGTTCGAAATGGAATACAACAAAGAATTTGGTACAAAGTTTGACTGGCTCTATGTTGATTTTGACAATCTCTTTCTAGCAGCAAAAAACGTTGGACTTAAAGCCCGTAAGATCTACGACCAAGACGATAATTTTTTAGCCGAAATAAGCATTTAAACATAACAGAATGAAGTTTATCCAAACTCTTTTTATTCTAATCTTTTTGAGTTCAATCAGTTTTTCACAGACTGATTTGAAAATGGAAAACTCTGTTTTTTGGCAAGTAATTTCTCCTTCCACTAAAGATACTTCTTACCTTTTTGGCACAATTCACCTTATTGATAAAAATAAATATGTATTGCCTGAAGAGGTAATAAATGCTTTGACTAAATGTAAAAGTGCTTTTTTTGAAGTCAATGATGATTTAAATCAAGAGGAAATACTTGAACTTTCAAAAATGAAAGACAAAACACTCATGGATTATCTCGATGAAAATCAAATAGACTCTTTGTACGATTTTGCCTTGAATGTAATAGGAGCTGATTCCAATATTTTCAATTTATATCTATCAAACTTCAAACCCATTGTGTTTAGCCAACTTCCAATGGCAAAGGTGATTGAAAAAACAACCAGTTATGACGAAGAATTGCGCAAAATAGCAATTCGTTCAAAGCTCAATGTACAAGGCTTTGAATCATACGAGAGTCAAATGTCCATTTTTGATAATATGCCTAATGAGCTTGTTAAAGATTTTATAATGGAAACCATTCGGAAAAACGCTGAACCTGCTAAGGATTGGGCTAGAATTCAAGAAATGTATTTAAACCAAAATTTGAATGAATTTCTAGCCGATTTCGATGAAAACACGGCACTCAATAATTTTCTTAAAAAGGAACTTCTTTTAAAACGAAACGATACATGGGTGCAGCGACTTTCTCCTAAAATGAAAAGTGAAAGTGTTTTTGTCGCCGTTGGTGCCGCTCATTTGGCAGGTCAAAATGGATTAGTTAATCAATTAAGAGGACGAAACTTTGCAGTTACACCAATTTCTATTAATTTTCAAAAATGAAAGCACTCCTCGCAATTGTCCTTCTTTTCTCTTTTGTTAGTTGCAGTGACTACTCTACAGACGATAAAAACTCGTTCGATCAAGAAATTAAAGCCTACTTATTAAAAAACAAAATTAAAGCCAAGCGCTCTGATTCAGGCGTTTATATAACAATGCTTTCTGAGGGCAGTGGCGAACCGGTTAAATACAACGACGAAATTCGAGTTATTTATAAAGGAAATCTGCTCAATGGTACTGAATTTGACGTTCAATATTCACCCATTGAAATGAAACTTAAAACTTTAATCCCTGCTTGGAA